>CAMJOZ010000051.1 GCA_946407635.1 uncultured Caryophanales bacterium | reverse complement strand
GCACCAGTACCACCAGCACAAGAACCATTCATTCTTACTTCCATACCATCAGTTAAGAATAGAATCTTAGCATCCTCTCCACCTAGTTCAATAATACAATCAGTTCCAGGAATTAGTTTATTAGCTGCAATTCTTGTTGCATAAACTTCTTGAACAAAAGGAATATGAGCACCATCTGCTAATCCCATACCTGCAGAACCAGAGATAGCTAGCTTCACCTTATTAGTTATTATATTTTCATTTTTTAATTCTGTTAGTTTTGAAATAATATTATCCTTTATGTGAGAATAATGTCTTTTGTAATCTTTGTAAATTATATGATCACTTTCATCTAGAACAACACACTTAATTGTTGTAGAACCAACATCTAGTCCGACTCTGAGCATATATTTACCTCCCTTAACAACTAATAATATAATTATATTATTACATTTGATAAAAGTAAACAAAAAATACAAATTTGTAATTTTTAGGCCTGTATGAATTTTTTCATTTACTTTTTGATAATAATGGACTACAATATATAATTGTAAAATTTTGGTTTGATTTTATATAATAAAATATAACGGAGGAGATAATGATGGAAAAATTCAAGAATTTCTTAAATTCAAGAAAAGATAGAATAGTAGAAATTGTTTTGGTTGCTTTAGCTTTACCATTAATCGCTACATTCTCTGTTCCGTTTGAAATTTATGCTAATAACTTAGCTGAATCTAATTTCAATTTAGGTGATTTTATTGGAATGAGTATATTATTATCATTCCTAGTATTTTTGTTTGTTTTTATAGTTTTATTTGTAGTACCAAAAAAAGCTTATAAAATTTTAAAATATATGGCTGTAGCATTTGGTTTATTACTATTTATGCAAGGCTTATATTTAAACTATAAAATGGATAGTGTAGGTGGAGATAATTTAGCAACTACAGCTATACCAGTATGGTTTGTTATTCTAGATAATATAATTTGGGTTGGTTTATTAGGTGTTGCCGCTTTCTTAGGAACAAGAAAAGATGAAAAGGGCTTCATTAAACTAGGATTTACTGTTTTAAGTGTTGTTATTGTATTTACACAAGTTGTTACATTTATATTTAATTCAATTAATCATCCTGATGCTTATAAATCAAAAAATGATAGAGATGATGTTGAAAAATCAATGGCTATTTCAACAAGAAATTTAACTGATTTAAGTGAAAATGAAAATGTTATTTATTTTATAATTGATAGATTTGATGAAAAATTTGCAGAAGAAGCTTATAAAAAGAATAGTCATGTATTTGATGAACTAGATGGATTTACTTGGTTTCAAGATAATATGGGTAAATATGGTCATACATTTGCTGGTGTATCAACTATGATTACAAGTAAAACATATAGAGCTGAACAAAGAAGAGAAGAATTTTTGAAGACAGCTTATGACGGAAATACTCCTTTAAAAGAATTGCATGAGGCTGGATATAGAATTGATTTATATACTGGTAGCTATTATTCATATCTTGATGGAAAACTACCTGATTATATTTCTAATTATGAAGAAGGTAAATTTAAAGTTGCTAATAAATTTGGTTTAGCTTTTAATATGACTAGATATGCTTTATATAGATGCTTCCCTTATCCTTTAAAGGATTCTTTATCATATTTAGCTACATCAACATATAATAGTTATTCTCAATTTGAATCATTAGATGAAAAAGAAAAGAATTATGATTTAGATAATAAAAATTTATGGAATACTATAAACGATAAAGAATTCACTAAATCTAGTGATAAAGTATTTAAATATATTCATTTTGAAGGATGCCATAATGCAAATTATGATGAAAACTTTGAAAAGAATAAAGATAAAAAGAATATGTATGGTACTGTTGTAAATAGCTTCAAAATAATTGGTAAATACATTAATTATTTAAAAGAAATTGGTGCTTACGATAATTCAACAATTATTATCACAGGAGATCATGGTAATCCTAAATCTGATTTAAAAGATATAGAAGAACCAATCTTAACTGCTTTATTCGCTAAAACAAAAAATCAAAGTGGTAATTTAGTAATTAATTCTGAATCATACACATGCCAAGATAATTCATGGCCAACTATTATGAAATCAATTAATTTAACAACATCTAATTGGTTTAACGGTGTTGGTTATTTTGATGATTCTTTAAAAAATGAAAATACTAAAAGAACTTATATTTGGCACACATATATGGCTATGACATTAGATGAATGTGTATGGCAAATTACTGGTAGTGCTAAGAAATTTGAAAACTGGGTTGAAATAGAAAAAATACATTATGAAAGACATTTGATGGATTAGGAGTAAAATATGGATCAATTTTTGTATTATCTATATATTGGCTTTGGATATTTGATGAAGGGTTGTTTTCATATTGCTACTAATTATGGTGTGGCAATTATATTATTCACTCTTGCAACAAAAATCGTTATGATGCCAATATCTATATGGATTCAAAAAAACTCAATAACAATGGTTAGAATTCAACCACAAATTAATATGCTTAAAGCAAATTATAATGGTAATTTGGATGCTATTGCTGAAGGACAACAAAAATTATTTAAAGATGAACATTATCATCCTTTAATCACATTAATTCCTTTAATTTTACAAATAGTATTACTACTAGCTGTAATTTATATTATTTATCATCCGCTTGGATATTTATTTGGAATGTCTTTTGATGAAATAAATGCAATGGGTAGCTATTTAAATATAGATATGAGTGATTCATCAGGTCAATTAATGATTGTTGATGCTATTAAGCAAGGAAAACTTGTTGCAAATGAAGCTACAGCTAGTGCTTTAAATATGAGTTTAGCTGATTTAACAAGTACTATTGAGAAATTAAATGGATTCCAAACTAATTTTTTAGGTATTAATTTATTAACCATTCCAGCAAATGTATGGGGATGGTATACATTTATGCCAGTTGCAGCAGCGTTATCAAGCTGGATAATGTGTGTTACTCAAAATATTTCTAATGTATTACAAAAAGAACAAGGTAAAATCAATCAATATGGAATTATGATTTTATCTGTTGGTTTATCTTTATATTTAGGTATAGGTGTACCATCAGGTATTGCTATTTATTGGATTGCAAGTAATTTGCTTTCAATCGCTATTATGTATATTTTAAATTTCTTTATTAATCCTAAAAAATATGTTGATTATGAAGCTTTAGAAGCTTCAAGAGTTGCTTTAGATAAAGCCAAAAATTATGGTAAAATTGATAAAAAAGATCCATTATATAAGGTTTGTAGAGCAAAAGAAAAAGAAGATATTAAAAGGTTTAAGCATGTAGCAAATAAACATATTGTTTTTTATTCTGAAAGAAATGGTTTCTATAAATATTTCAAAGATATCATTGAAAATTTGTTAAAAAAATCTAATTTAACAATTCATTATGTTACTAACGATTATAATGACAAAATTTTTGAAATTGCTGAAAATGAACCAAGAATTAGAACATATTATGTCAGCTTGAAGAAAACTGTTATGTTAATGATGATGATGGAAGCTGATATGGTTGTTATGACTACTCCTGATTTAGATAAAATGTATTTAAAAAGAAGTTATATCAAAAAGGATATAGAATATGTTTATGTTCCTCATGATATGATGAGTGTTCATATGAGTTTTAATGAGGGTGCTTTTGATGCATTTGATACTATTTTATGTTCTGGTCAACATGTTGTTGATGAAATGAAAGAAATAATCAATGTATATAATCTTCCTAAAAAGAATTTAGTAGAATTTGGTTATCCACTTGCTGATTTATTAGAAGAACAAGGTAATAAAGCTAATCTTGAAAGAGATAAAAATAAAGTATTTAAGGATGTCTTAATTGCTCCATCTTGGCAAGAAGATAATTTAATGGATTCTGTTTTAGATGATTTGATTAGTAATTTATATGGTAAAAATTATCATATTATCGTTAGACCTCACCCTGAATATGTTAAAAGATATGGTTTTCAATTAGAACAAATCTTGAATAAATATAAAGATTATGATAAAACTATGTTGACATTTGAAACTGATTTTACAGTTAATAGGTCAATTTATTCATCTGATATAATTATTACTGACTGGTCTGGAGTTGGACCTGAGTTTGCTTTTGCAACAAAGCGTCCTGTAATTTTTGTTAATACAAAAGTTAAATGCAATAACCCAAATTATGAAAAAATTAGTTTAGAGCCAGTTGAGATTTCTTTAAGAAATCAACTAGGAGTTTCTTTAAATAAAGATGAGATGTCTAAGGTTGATGATACTATTAAAGATTTATTATCAAAAGAAGATGAATATAAAGAAAAAATAACTAATATTTATAATGATTTTATTTTCAATCATGGTAAAGCTGGAGAAGCTGGAGCTAGATATATTTTAAAATCATTAGCATCAAAAAAACAAAAATAAGGAGAATTTTAACATGATTTTTATGTATCTTGATCCAAGTGCAACTACTGCGATAATCGCATCTATCGCTGCTGTAGCTGCTGCTATTGGTTCTGTATTTATTATTTGGTGGAGAAAAGCTAAGAAAAAAACTAAAGAAATCTTACACATTGATGAAAATGCTAATAAGGAAGTTGAAGATGAATTAGTAATCAATGATGATGAAGAAAAGCCAGTTGTAATGGAAACAAAGGCAGAAGAAGCTTCAACAAGTGATGAAACCAAAGAAGTAAATGAAGAACCTGCTCAAACTGATGAGATTAAGGAAGAAAAAGCAGAATAGTATATTTTAGGTATGTTATATTATTTATAATATACCTTTTTCTTTTTTTAAGGATAAAATTTAAAATTTAATTGTATATTATTTCTATTTAGGTTATAATTACTAGTGATTTACCTATAAATAATAAATTATTTATCGGTATAAATATATGAATGAATTTCGAGGTAGTTATGAAAAAGATTGCAAAGCTATTAACTATAGCATTTTTATTTATAATATTATTTGTTGTTGCAGCATGTAGCTCAACTAGTGGTGTTAATGCTACGATCGAAGCAAAATCAACTCCAACATCAATTAGATTAGATATTCAATTTGGAGAAAATTCAAATTTATCAAGTAAAAAGGCAAAACCTCATGTTAAGAAGTACGTATATGATACTGATGGTACAACAACATCATCAGAAGACAAATATCTTGATTTTAGTAATGATGTTTATACTCAGACATCTGTATCTTTTACAGGATTAAGTAAAAATACTAAATACAAATTTACTTTGTTTGTTGATTATAATGGTTATGTTGAAGAAATAACATCAATCGATGCATCTACTTCAAATATTGGTGAAACAGAAGATAATCCTATCGAGATTGCAACAGTATCTGATTTTAAAGCAATGAGTGATAATAGAGATGCATATTACAAATTGACTAATGATCTTGATTTTAATAATGAAGGTCTAGGAGCTATTTTTACAAAAGATAAACCATTTGAAGGTCATTTTGATGGAAATGGTAAAACAATTTCAAATGTTAAATTAAATGCTACTACATATGTTGGATTATTCAATGTGTGTGATGGTGCCGAAATAAAGAATTTAACTATTAGTAATGTTAAAGCTGATTTATCTTCAGCAAGTACATTTGTTGGATGCTTATCAGCACAAATCAATAATTCGAAAGTAACTGATGTTACTATTAATGATATTGAGCTAATCTTTAGTGCTTCATCTTCAACAGCTGAATATAATGTAGGTGCAGTTATAGGTTCTGCTAATGGTACAACATTCAATAATGTTAAGGCTAATAATATTGATATGTCTTTATCATCAGTAAAAGGAGCTAAGGTTTATACTGGTATGTTTGCTGGTAAGACACTTGGTGATCCTTCTAAATTAGTTGTTAAAGAAGGAGAAGATGCAGTTTCAACTTTAGCTTATAATTGCGGTGTTGAAGGTAAGTTGTTTGTTAAGCTTGAATATAAAACAACATCTGAAGGATTTGTATGTATCGGTGGATTCATTGGTAATGATGGTTCATCTGGTTTAATTACCGATTCATATACAAATTCAAAAGTAACAGTAATTAAGGATACAACATCAACAACTGCTAATCATAATTATTATTCTTTAGCTGTAGGTGGATTTGTTGGTGGCAACTCTGAAGGTAATGGTATGAACATTGATAATGTTTTAGCATTAGTTGATGTTAAAGTTTTTGCTGGAAATGAATCAACAGTTCAAGAAGATATCGATGCTTTAAATGATACATTAATGAATACAAAATCAACTTATGTAGGTGGTTTAGTAGGTATTGCTTATAAAACAATTACTAAGATTGATAATTCATTTGTTAAATTTAAATCAATTGATAATGTTATCGCATATCTAAAAGAATATAAAGAAGCCAAAGCTTCTGATGTTAAGGATACTAATTATCAAAACTATTTCATAAAGGATGATTCAGATAATTATGTTGTTCCTACATCATATGATGAAAATGCAACTTATTATGAAAAGGTAAGATTTGTTGATAACAAGATTGGTACATTAAAGGATGATACATCTAAGGTAAATAACATTTACTTAAATGATGAAATTAATACAACTTTAATGGCTAAAAATATTAAAGCTTATTTTGAAAGTCTAAATAATTAATTTTAGGGATTGGAGCACTATGCTCTTTTTCCGCTATATAGAGGAGATGGTTATTGTGGGTTTAATGATCTATAATTCACTAACTAATAAAATTGAAGAATTTAAACCAATTAATGGAAATAAAGTAAATATGTATGTTTGTGGACCTACTGTTTACAATTACATTCATATTGGTAATGCTAGACCTGTAATATTCTATGATATGCTTAAAAGATATTTAAAATTTTTAGGATATGAAGTTAATTATGCTTCTAATATTACAGATGTTGATGACAAAATTATTAATAAAGCAATTCAAGAAGGTAAAACTGAAAAAGAAGTTGCTAAATTCTTTGAGGATGCATATTTTGATGCAGTAGAAAAAGTAGGTAGTAAAAAACCTGATTTAATTCCTCATGCAACTGATTATATTAATGAAATGATAGATTTTATTTCTAAGTTAGTTGAAAAAGGATATGCATATAATGTTGATGGTGATGTTTTCTTTAGAGTAGGTAAGGTTTCAGATTATGGTATTTTATCTAACCAAGTTCAAGAAGATCTTGAGAGTGGTGCAAGAATAAATGTTAATGATAAAAAAGAAAATCCGCTTGATTTCGCATTATGGAAAAAAACAGATGAAGGTATTAAATGGTCATCACCTTTTGGAGAAGGTAGACCTGGATGGCATACTGAATGTGTTGTTATGAATCATAAACTATTTGGCGATGTTTTAGATATTCATGGTGGTGGTATGGATTTAAAATTCCCACATCATGAAAATGAAATAGCCCAATCTAATGCTTTATATCACAACCATTTGGCTAAATATTGGATTCATGTAGGTAGACTTGATTTAGCTGGTGCTAAGATGAGTAAGTCACTAGGCAATGTAATTTATGTTAAGGATTTAGATAATAAGGTTGATGGTATGATTTTAAGATCATTAATTGTATTTTCACCTTATAGATCTATCATTCAATATTCTGAAGAATTATTAAATCAATACAAAAAAGAATATGAAAAATGGCAAAGAACATATAAGATGTGTCTTTATGAATTACAATATAGAGGCTTATTAAGTGATAAGATTGATGAAGATGATATTTCTAAATTCAAAGAATATATGAATCAAGATTTTAATGTTCAAAATGTTTTAACATTAATTACAACAATTGTTAAAGAAATGAATACTTTATTAAGAAGTAAAGATTTTGATAAATTAGCTTTAAAGCTTAATACATTTATAACTATTTTGGATGTTTTAGGAATTAATTTGTTTATTGATAAACTTGATGATGAAAAGTGCAATGTTTACAAATTATGGAATGAAGCTAGAAATAATAAAGATTTTGAAGCTGCAGATAAATATCGTAATCAATTAGTAGAGTGGAATGTTTTATAATGAATGTTAATCAATTAAACGGTTTAACACTAGCTTATATAGGAGATAGTGTTTACGAACTTTTTATTAGAAATCATATCGTTTCTTTAGGTTATACTAAAGTAAATGATTTACATAAGCACGCTGTTTTATTCACTAGTGGATTAAATCAAGCCAAAATTGTTCGCTATTTAATTTCAAATAATTATTTAAATGATGAAGAATTTGATGCCTTTAAGCATGGAAGAAATTCTCATGTTAATACAACAAGAAAATCAATTTCTTTAAAAGATTATTTGGACGCGACAGGATTTGAAGCTATGATTGGTTATCTATATTTAAGTGATAAAAAAGAAAGGCTTAATGAAATATTAGAAACAATTATTAAGATAAGGGGTGAGCTAAATGACTAAAGATCAAAATATTGATGAATTAGAAGATGATGAGCTTACTGAATATTTGGATAAGAATAATGATGAGGATTTAACTGCTGATTCAACTGAAGAGGTTGAAGAAGAAAATGATGAAGATGATGTTGAACCTATCATTTATTTGGATGATGATGAAAATAAGGATGAAGATTTAATTAAAATTCCTTATGATCATAGTCTTGCCAAGGTTAAAGAAGAAATTTCTCTTCAGAGTCCAAAAGAACAAAGAAAAGAGCAAAGATCAGAAAGAAAAGAACGTGCTCGTTT
The DNA here is from genome assembly GCA_946407635.1 of uncultured Caryophanales bacterium. Taxonomy (GTDB): domain Bacteria; phylum Bacillota_I; class Bacilli_A; order Acholeplasmatales; family Anaeroplasmataceae; genus Anaeroplasma. The sequence goes on along the minus strand of CAMJOZ010000051.1, from coordinate 1,021 downwards.
ACAAAAAGAAAAGAATAAGAAGATTAGAGCACATAGAAAATATTTGAAAAACAATCCAACTACATTAGTTAGATATGATACAAATATTGAATTAGGTTTACCTTTAGAGGTTGTTGAACAAAGAACATTAGATGAATTAACTAATACAACTGGTGGTAAAAAATCTAAATCTATTCCTAGAATTATATTTTCTAATGTTGTTACTTTCTTTAATATTTTAATTTTCATTATTGCTGGTTTTTTAATTGCAGTAGGTGCTGTAACAGATTTAGCATTTTTAATTATTGTTACAATTAATATTGTTATTGGTACTGTTCAAGAAATTAGAGCAAAGAAGATGATTGATGAATTATCATTAATGTCATCTCCATATGCAAAGGTTAAACGTGGCGGTGAAATAAAAGAAATCCCAACTGATGAGGTTGTTTTGGATGATTTACTTTTATTAGAACCAGGTAAACAAATTTGTGCTGACTCTATTTTGCTTGATGGTCAGGTTGAAGTTAATGAATCATTATTAACAGGTGAGGCTGACGCTATCGTTAAAAAGCCTGGAGATGTTTTATTATCTGGTTCATTTATTGTTTCTGGTAGATGCCAAGCTAGAGTTGATAAGGTTGGTAAGGATAATTATATTGAGCATTTATCAAATCAAGCTAAGGTTTATAAGAAACCAAAGAGTGATTTATTAATTTCTTTAAATAGAATTATTCAAATAATGTCTATTCCAATTATTTTAATTGGTGTTGCATTATTCTTAATCATGTACCTTAGAAATTCAATTGATTTAACAACATCAATTAGAAAAACTGCTGGTGCTATGGTTGGTATGATTCCATCAGGTTTATTCTTGATGTCATCAATTGCGCTATTTGTTGGTGTAATAAGACTTTCTCAAAAGAAAGTATTAGTTCAAGAATTATATTGTATTGAAATGCTTGCAAGAGTAAATTGTATTTGTTTGGATAAAACAGGAACAATTACTGATGGTACAATGGTTGTTAAAAATGTAATTGATTAT
>CAMJOZ010000050.1 GCA_946407635.1 uncultured Caryophanales bacterium | reverse complement strand
TTTTTTTATTATTAATATCTATTAATATATCTCTTAATTTCCCACTCAGAAACATGTCTTCTGAATTCATTCCATTCTCTTCTTTTAGCTTCTAATAACTTCTCACTAATATGAGGTCCCATAGCTTCTTGAATTAATGGATCATGTTTAAATGCCTTCATAGCTTCAAATAAGTTAGCAGGTAATTCACCAACACCTAAAGCTTCTCTTTCAGCATCTGTACACTTAAATAAATTATCATAGATTGGTGGAACTTGGTTACAATTTCCATCAATACCATCTAAACCAGCTCTTAAAATAGCAGCTAAAGCTAAATATGGATTTGCTGCAACATCTACACTTCTTACCTCAGTTCTAGTCTTTTTACCACGAGCAGCTGGGATACGAATCATTGTAGATCTATTTGAATCACTCCAAGAAATATAGCAAGGTGCTTCAAATCCTGGTACGATTCTCTTATATGAATTAACAATAGGGTTAGTTACTAAACAGAAGCCTTTAGCATGAGCTAAAATACCAGAAATCCACTTTAAGGCTACTTCTGATAATTGGTTAGGTGTCTTTTCATCAAAGAATGCATTTTTACCATTTTTATCAGCTAATGAACAATTGACATGCATACCTGAACCATTAATACCTTCAATTGGCTTTGGCATGAATGTTGCATGTAAACCATGTCTTCTTGCAATATTTTTAACAACTAGCTTAAATGTTTGAACATTATCAGCTGCCTCTACTGCAGAATCAAATTGGAAATTAATTTCATGTTGTCCTGTTGAAACCTCATGGTGTGCAGCCTCAATAACAAAACCAATCTTTTGAAGCTCTAATACGATATCTCTACGACAATCTTCAGCACTATCAACTGGAGCCAAATCAAAATAACCACCACGATCATTAAATTCAAGTGGGTATTTTACATTTCCATTATCATCCATCTTGAATAAGAAGAATTCTGGTTCAATACCTGAATTAAATGCAGTATATCCTCTTTTTCTCATTTCTTCTAGATTTCTCTTTAAAATACCACGAGGGTCTCCTTCAAATGGAACATGCTCACCATTTTCACCTGGCTTATAAACATCACAGATAAATCTAGCAACCTTACCATATTGAACATTTTCCCATGATAATACTAAGAATGTATCTAGATCTGGATGTAAGAACATATCTGCTTCAAATACTCTTACAAATCCTTCAATTGATGAACCATCAAACATTACTTGATTACTTAAAGCATCCTCCAGTCTAGTTACTGGTATTTCAACATTCTTTAACATACCTAACATATCAGTAAACATCATACGAATATAGCTAATGTTTTCTTCTTTACAAATTCTTCTAATATCTTCCTTAGAATAACCCATTTCGTTACACCTTCCCTTTTTACATAGAAATTATACACTAAAGTGTAAAAAAAGAAAAGAAAAATCACAATACGATTTTCCTTATTCTTCAATATAATTATTATTATTTAAAAATCTTGATGTAATACTTCTTTTTAAATATATATAAGCTACTAATCCAGATAAAATTCCTGTAGCTAAAGAGAATAATGCAATAAATGGCAAATAATAAATTACTGCATCAGTTCCCATAATAATAATCGCAACTAATATTTGACCTGTAACATGAAATATTGATCCCATAACACTAACTCCAATAGGAGTAAATAATTTAATTCTTGAAAATATTAGCATAATAATAAATGCTAAGAATCCACCTGATAAGCTCATAAAGAATGCTGGATTTAAGAATGTACCTCTTAAAAGTGAGGCAATCAATATTCTTAGTATTTGAACACAAAATGCTTCTCCTACCTTAAATTCATATAGCATTATTAAAATAATTACATTTGCTAGTCCTAATTTAACTCCAGGAATAGATAAAGGAATCATTCCTTCAACGATAGATAAAACTATTGCCATAGCTAATAACATTGAAATAATGGCAATTCTTTTAATATTTGCATTATTAGATATCAATTTTATCACCTATCTTTACAAAAACTAAATTAGGCATACACGTAATAGTTTCACCAAAATTCTTAATAAATCCTACATTAACACATATTTGATTATGGCATCCAGATTCCTTTACTCTTACACTTTCATCTTTAATCTCAATAATCATATGTGATTCATATCCATCTAATTCAATTACTTTATCCTCTTTAATTGGAATAGAATAAATAATATTAGATTCTTTATATATATTTACATATAAATTATCTTTTTTCCTTAAAGTAAACATTAATATAAATGAAGTAATTATTAAGGCTAAAACAATACATATTAAAATAATGTCATTTCTAATTTTCCCCACTTATACCACTACTTTCATATAGTATATTATTATCCTTAAATAAAATAATTTTTATATTTTTATTATTACTAAATTTGATTGCATCATCTAATTCCATACTAAATATCGCAGTTGAAAAACAATCATTATATAAATTATTTTCACTTATTACTGATACACTATCATATATATTGACAGGGTATCCTGTAATACCTGATATTAAATGATGATATCTATAATTATTTATATTTTTATATTGGAATTCAGGTGAAGATGTAGAAACACCTAAATTATTCAATTTAAATTGTTTAATATATCCACTATTATATGGCTTTCTAATTGATAAATTAATATCATGCTTAGAATATATACTAGATGATCCAGAATTAATATAATAATCAGTTATATTTGATTCTTTAAGATATTCTTTAGCCCAATCAAGTGCATAACCTTTTACAATCGCACCTAAATCAATATTACCTTCACCAACAATAGAAACAGAATTTCCTTCAATTTCTAATTCAGTATTATTCATAATATCTAATTCATTTCTTATAACATCATCAGAAGGTATATTTTCTTCTTTAATTGCATTTTTCCATAAGTCAGTAATTCTACCAATAAAAGGATTAAAATATCCATTTGTTTCTTCTTTTAATTCTTTACTCTTTACTAATAATTTTATAAGTTCATCACTTACAACTTTTGTTCTATCCTTATTTAAATCATAAATACTGGTATTAGTTGAATTTGAGCTATAACAAGTCGAATCTCTATCAAGCTCTAAAAATTTATTTTTGATAACATTATATTCTTCATTATGATCTTCATTATAAAAAACAATTTGAATATAAGAATCAAATGCTAATATAGGATCCTTTTCATAAGCTGAACCAGATAATTTACAGCTTGTTAATATAAATATTATTAAAATTAAAAATATATTAAATATCCTTATCTTCTTCATTTTCAACCTTTTTAAAATTCAATAATGGTTTATTTAAAAAATCATATTTTTCGAAAATATAATATAACAAAATACAAATTCCAGTAACAATAATACCAAAAGCGAGTCCCGCACAAACATCAGTGAAATAATGTACGCCAAGCACTAATCTTGATATTGGAACTAAAATTAATAATGAGCCTGAAACAGCTAATACTGGTATAATAATACTTTTTCTTTTATGATTCTTTAACACTATAAAAGGAATAAAGGTATATAAAAATCCAGCCAATGTTGAATGACCTGAAGGGAATGATGTTTCATTTTCAATTGCCCACATATTTTCTTCAAGTGGCCTTGCACGATTAAATGTTTCTTTTAATGCATCATTAAATACTTTAGCCATTAATATGCCAATAACAAATATAATTAATCTTTTATCAATTTTAGTATAAAAAATGCCAAAAACAAAATAGAAAATAATTATATATGTAGCTGCTAATTCAGAAATAATTTTAGCTAAATAATATAAAAATCCATTTTTCTCTCCTCTAATGGAATAGAAAAAATCTCTTATATTAAAATCTAATACAATGTTAAAATTATTCTTTTCTAATATAGCTGCCAAAGTAACAAATATAGCTAAAGCTATAAATGAAATTATAGCAGTTATAATTAATTCTTTTTTCTTATTCATAAAGCACAAATTAATATATTTTTTTATAGACAATTCTAACAATAACTTCAATTAAAACAAAAGCTCCAAACACAGCTAAAAAAGAATAGAAAGCTGACTTATCAATGAATGCTGTTAAAATACAACCAACACCCATAACATAAATAAATATTTGACTAACCAAACCATAAGATTTAACCTTAATAAATTTATTTCTTTCATCATTCTTTTTGATTAATACTTTTTCTGCATATTTATCATTTCTTAATATAACAGCGTAATTACATACCTTATAAATTAACCACGCAAGAAATACACCACAAACAATATATGGAAGTGGTTCAAATACTAAAAATACAGAGTTTTCACCAAATTCAAATCCACCAAAGCCTAATAAAAATACAATAAATATAGGCAATGTCATTGATAAACTCATTACAATTAATCTTAATTTACTTCTTTTTCTTAAATCTTCAATAGTCATATCACTCATTATCTCCTAACATAAATACTTCTTCAACTGGAACATTAAAAATCTTACAAATCTTTAAAGCCAGAGGCAATGAGGCAATATATCTACCTTGTTCGATTGAAATAATTGTTTGTCTCGTAACACCAACAGCCTTAGCTAAATCTTCTTGGGTCATTTTCATGGCCTTACGATATTTATGAACTTCGTTGGTCATAATGACCCCTCCCTTGCTAAAAACTTTAAAAAGCTATGATATCATAGCTTTATTATAATTTAACTCCCTCATCTTGAGATAGCTTTCTCTTTTGATCTTCATTAACTAATTCATTGATTACTAAATCTAATTTACCATCAATAATAATATCTAGCTTATTTAATGTTAAACCAATTCTATGATCAGTTACTCTATTATCAGGATAATTGTATGTTCTTATCTTTTCTGATCTATCACCACGACCAACTAAAGAATGACGTTCAGCACCTTCAGCTTCTTCTTTTTCTCTAACTAATTGATCATATAATCTAGTAGTTAATAATTGTAAAGCCGCAGCCTTATTTTCATGTTGAGAACGATAAGTTTGACAAGCAACAAACATACCAGTAGGTATATGTGTAACACGTACTGCAGAATATGTTGTATTAACACCTTGTCCACCAGGACCTGATGAACAGAATGTATCAACTCTAATATCATTCATATCAAGCTTAAAATCAATTTCAGTAGCCTCAGGCATTACTAAAACTGTAGCGATAGATGTATGAATTCTACCCTTTGATTCAGTTGCAGGAACTCTTTGAACTCTATGAGCACCTGATTCATATTTTAATAAAGAATAAACCATTTCACCAGAAACCATAAATTCAATTGATGTGTAACCACCCATTTCACTTGGCATTGCATCAATTACTTTTATCTTCCAGCCCTTAGATTCTGCATACTTAGAATACATTCTAAATAAATCACCAGCGAAAATATTAGCTTCATCTCCACCAACAGCACCTCTAATTTCAACGACAACGTTCTTTTCATCGTTAGGATCTTTTGGTAATAATAAAACCTTAATTTCATCATGTAATTGATCTATTCTAGTTAAAGCTTCATCTAGCTCCATTTCAGCCATTTCAGCTAATTCTTTATCATCAGATTTTTTCATTTCTTTAAGATCAGAAATTGAAGCTTCTAAAGTCTTTAATTCTCTATATAATGTAACCACCTTTTCTAAAGATCTTTGTTCTTTAGATAATTCAGTCATTTTCTTAATATCAGATATGATTTCAGGTTGAGTTAATAAATTATTTATTTCCTCATATCTTTCTTCCATCATATTTAAACGATCTGTCATAAATAAACTACTCCTCTTTTACGTTATATTGCTGATCTTTCTTTTCAATAAATTTTTGATATTGACCAATAAAATCAAATAATACTACACCAGTTTGACCAGCACGGTTCTTTCTAATTAGAACCTCAGCTTCGCCTTTTTTATCAGTATGCTTATTATAAATTTCATCTCTATAAATGAACATTACTATATCGGCATCTTGTTCAATCGCACCTGAATCTCTTAAATCAGAAAGACCAGGTCTCTTATCTTCTTGTTTTTCAATATTACGTGATAATTGAGATAATGCTAAAACAGGTATTTCAAGCTCACGAGCCATAAGCTTTAAACTTCTTGAAATTCTTTGAACTCTAATACTTTCGTTATCATTTCTACCAGTATCATCACTATTAATTAATTGTAAATAATCTACAACTACAAAATCTAATTTATCATCAGCCTTAAGCTTACGACATTTAGCTCTTATTTTTGAAATTGTTGAATCTGAAGCATCATCAAAATAAATATTAACATTATTAAATGCATTAACAGTTCTTTGAACTCTACCCCATTCAGTATCTTGAATTGCACCAGATCTTACATTTGATAATCCAATTGATGTAGATGATGCAATCATTCTTTCAACTAATTGTTGTGCAGGCATTTCTAGTGCAAACATCGCAACAGTTGCATTACCATTAAATTTACATACATTTTCTAATAAATTTAAGGCAAATGCACTCTTACCCATTGCTGGACGTGCAGCTAAAATTATTAACTGACCCTTTTGGAAACCTTGAGTTATTCTATTTAAATGCTCAAATCCAGTATCAAGACCAACTAAATTTCCTTGACGTTTTGAATTTGTTTCAATTGTTTCTAAAACTTTTTTAGATACATCACCAATTTTATCAAATGAATCTGCTTTTCTATTTTTAGAAAGTTCAAATACTTGACGTTCTACATAATCAATATAATCTTCTGTAGAAACATTAGAATCAAAACCAGCTTGATACAAATCCTCTAACACCTTAATAGCTTTTCTTTTTACACTAGCATTTAAAACAAGCTCAACATAGCTTTCTAAATTATAAGGTGTATATTCTCTTTCAGCTATTAAGCTAAGATATTCAGGACCACCAGCCTTTTCAAATACATTAAGCATTTGTAAATCATGAATAACTGTAGTTACATCGATTGTCTTATTAGTTAAAGCTAAATTAACCATTGATTTATAAATATATTGATTTTTTATATCATAAAAGTCATCAACTTTTAATTCATCTATAATTTCAATAATCTTATTAGGATCCAAAAATACGCATCCTAATATTGCCATTTCAGCATCAGTAGCCTCAGGTATATGATTAACCTTCTCTTTTGGCATTATAAATCACTCCTTAGTTTTCTTTTTCTTCAACCTTTATCTCAAATTGAGCAATAATATCAACATCTAGCTTAACTGTAGCAGTGAAAATACCAATTGAATTAATTTCTGCAGGTAATTCAACTTTTCTCTTATCTAGATGAATACCAGTTTGTGCTTCAAATTCATCACAAACAAGCTTTGTTGTAATATGGCCGAAATTCTTTCCACCAACACCAACTTTAATTTTAATCTTAATACTTTTACCTTGGATATCATCCTTAAACTTAAGTAAAATCTTACGATTATTTTCTTTTTGAATTCTTTCTTTTTCTTTTTGCTTTTCATATTTTTGGATGTTTTCTTCTGTTGCTGCAATAGCACTCTTATTATTAATTAAGAAGTTTGCATAACCATTAGCAACTTCAATGATACTACCCTTAGTACCTTTACCTTTAACATCCGCAATTAAAATTACCTTCATTGAACCAGTTCCTCCTTCAACATATTCATACTTAAGGATTTCTTTTAATTCAAATTCAAGATCTGAAATCTTAACATTTTTTCTTTGAGTTGCGGCACTATTGAAGTGACCACCACCACCCATTTGTTCCATAATAACTTGAACATTTATAGAATCTCCTAAACTTCTTGCTGAAATACCAACTGTATTTTCATCAATTCTACCAATTGTAAATGATGCATCTACGCCATCGATTGTTAATTGTCTATCAGATATTTTAGCTAAAGTTGTTCTATCAGGAATCTTTTCAGTTTCACCTAAGCAAATGATAGAGAATCTATTACCATATACTTCAGCTCTAGTTAAAGCTGTAGCAAATAATTTTTCAGCTCCAAGTGGTTCTTGTAATAACTTACGAACGAATATCATATCAGCGCCCATTGTCTTAAGTGTTGCTGCTGCTTCAAATGTTCTAGAACCAGAACGTTGTGTAAAGTTATTTGTATCAACAATAATACCAGAAAGCATTGTAGAAGCCTCTAGTGGAGTTACTGTAATATCTGGATTATAGAACATAAACATTTCAGTACATAATTCTACAGCACTCGATGCACTTGAATCTAGATAATATGTTAAATAATCTTTATAACCGATTTCACCAGGTCTATGGTGATCAATAATTGATACTCTCTTAGCCTTTTCATATAATTCCTTAAACATTACTAATGTAGGAGATTGTGTATCTGTAATAAGTAATAATGTTGTAGGCTTTAATTGTTCTTTAGCTTGTTCTAATGAAATGAAGTTAGCAGCAAGCTTAGGATTCTTTATAATTTGTTTATAAATCTTTTTAACTGTAACGTCAGCTCTTTCAGGATCAAAAGCCATCTTAGCTTCAATACCACTTGATATAACCATGTGGAATGCAGCCATCATAGAACCAATCGCATCGCAGTCAGCGTACATATGACACATTAGGATTACGTTTGTTGAACCTTCAACAGCTTCTTTTAAGCTTAATGATTGCATACGAACTTCAACCAATGTATTCTTTTCAAGTGAGTTATTTCTAGCACCAAAGAATTTAATTTGTTCACCTTCAAGGTTAACAACGACTTGGTCACCACCACGCTTTTCAGCTAATTCAATCGCATTTTGAGCAATTTGACCTAATTCATCATATTTGTTATCGAAACATGCAACACCAATTGAAATTGATGCTTTAAGTCTATTCTTACCAGCAATTTCATGAATGTTATCTAATAATGAGAATTTATCTTCAATCATCTTAGTAACTGCTTCTTTATCCATAGTGATAGACATTCTATCGCCAACTAATGTTTGTAAATAACAGTTATATTTACCAATATAATCTGAAATTTCACCTAGAATTTGACCTCTGATATTTGCTTTTTCTTGCATATCATATCTTTTTAATGATTCTTCTAGGTTATCTAGTTCAATAATACCGATAGCTGTAATTCTTTCATCATATCTTTTCTTAATGTTTTCACGTTCAGTTGAGTTAAAGAAATATAGAATTCCATTTTGACTATTATGAATAACATCGTATGATGAATTTTCAAATTTAAGCATCATATTTTCTTTTCCAACTATCACACCTTCTAGTAAATCTGTAGAAATATAATCTAGATGTGTTTCAATTAAATTAGAATGGAAAATATCTTTAGCATATTGGTTAGCCCAAATGATTGTATTTTGATCATCATATAATACGATACCAATAGGTAATTTATTGAATGCTTCATCTCCTGCTTGTGTAGCATGGTATGAAATATTAGTCCACTTATCAAGTCTTAATTGTAAGTCCTTAATCTTAACCTTACTTCCTTGGTATATGAATATGAATACCATTACCATTGCAATAATAAAAGCTGAAATAGCTAGCGCAAGGAATGCAATTGTTAAACCAAGAGCATAATCATATTTACTTATATCTTGCAAATAAGAAAATGTAAAATAAGCACATACTACACTTCCTGCAAAAAATATCAAACTAAGTAAAATGTATCTAATTTTATATAAAAATTTTCTCATAGATAAACACCTCACATTATCTCTTAAATTATATCAAAAAATCAAGGATATATCAATAAATAAAACTTTAGTTTTATGATACACTTATAATGAAAACAAAAAAACCTATAGGAACCTTTTTTATTTGCCTATAGGTTTAATAATTAATAATATTTTTAAAAAATGAAAATATAAAAATATAATAATGAGAATAATAAGTTTATAGAAGCAGTTGATAATAATATATAAAACACTCTTTTATATTGTAAATATTTTGTAGTTTCTTTAAAATCTTTGTTTGACATATTATTTTTATATAATCTTCTTGATTTTATT
>CAMJOZ010000049.1 GCA_946407635.1 uncultured Caryophanales bacterium | reverse complement strand
TTTGATTTTTTAAAAAAAATGATAAATATTAATCGAATCCAGAAAAAGAAGCTTAAAACCGAATTATTTCAAAACTAATATAATATTAGTTATGTCTTTATTTAGTATTAAATACTAGATAAATAGACTACGTAGTACAAAATATATAGAGTAATTTTCAGCAATCGAGATGGGTATTTATCCATAATTAATATTCTCGATCTCTAATAAATTTACCTGTTCAGATATATATAATATAGAATAATCAGGATAGTCTAGTTATAAAATATTTCAAATTATATCTAGTATTAAATACTAGTTATAAAGACATATAACAAAGTAATAATGACATCAATATATGTATGAATCATTAAGATGCCAGAAATAGAAGAAAACGTGTAGATCTCGTTGCTCAATTATATAAATTAAGCGACTTCTTTACTAAATATAGTCAAAAGGTCTCGTTGAATATGATAAATTGTAGTTTTAGGTCCTGGAACATGTCATTTTGATATAAAAATATGTTTTTGAACGTGCACCTGAAATAAAACGATCAAGCTAATTATCCATGATTTGGTTTCTCGATTCGTTGTAGAGATAAAATGGTATGAAAACGCTATATTTTAAGCCATTTTTAAGAAACAAGAATAAGAATAATAATCCACAAACCCACACTTTTCTAAAAAAACGCATTATTAAGCCATTATTTATTGGTTTACATAATATATATTATGATAACTTATTGACTTTGTAAAAATTAAGCAATATGGTCAAAAAAGTAGTATGATTTTATGATTTGACTATGAAAAATGACGATTTTAAGCCTTTTTCTTCTTCTTAAACACTATCATATACCCTAATTTGAATATGATTCTTAAAATTGGCTAAAAATGACTAGAAAACGAATCATCGATTTATTGATAATTGCCCATCTCACCTCTTATTCTGCCCTATATATTACCTCGCTTATTGAATCGACTTCTTAATATATGGATCTAAATACCTAAGCAACTTCGGTTTTTAAACCTATCTTCTTCTTATACTTCTTCTTTTGCTTCAGTATATATATCCTATGAACATGCCCCAAAATACATATATTTATAGGAAGTTGCTTATAAAAACAGCTAATTTTACATATATTTACCTAAATATAAGCTAAAAATACTCATTTTTAACATATTAGACATTATTTATGTCTTATATATGCATATTATATATATGTACTGTTTTAGATGTGATTTTTAGATTCTAGCTTTATACATCTTCTGCTTCTTCTACTGTTCTGACACATATACCATGTTTATGGCTTTCTATATATTGATCCTGAAAATTCTTATTTTTTATTACATTTATATTGTAAAATACTATTAGACATTATTTATGTCTATTTTAAAATTAATTAATTTTTAGCAATCGAGCTGCATGTTTTCTATATAATCCATCATTTGACTTCTCTTAACATCTCAAGTAGTAAAATTTATCAAAAGCAAAAATGGACACTATTTATGTCTATTTCTCTATCTTATGCAATTAACTAGATTTTAAATATAAATATATTATATTATCTAGTATTTAAAACTAGTTATGTTTTGAAATTTTTTTAAAGCCGTTTTCTGACCCTTTATATATAGCTATTTATTCTTGATTTATATTTTAATTTTTTTGATTTTTGAATCATGTATTATTGATCTATCTTCATTAATTATAATTATTATTATTTATAGCTATTTTATAGCTTCTAATATATTAATATTTCCCTTTACAGTTATTTCAAAATTAATCTAATAATAATTATTGCTTTATCTTATTTTAAAAACTAGATGCGTTTTGAAATTTTTATTTTTGCCCTATTAGGTATATATATAAAGCCTTAAATTTAGTTATTTTTATATCTAATTTATCATGCCGATATTTGCCTCATAAATAGCCTTTAAATTGCTTTTTCTTGATAATCTGTAATAATACTAATATATTATCAAAAATTAAAATAAAGCCAATTTTTGCATTTAAAAAGGTGATAATTCGTATCTGAACTATCACCATAATTCATTTATTAATTTGATTACTTATTATCATTTGAATCTATACAAACAATTAATTGATTATAATCATTAACTCTTTCATATGTTACGCTACTAGAGAACTTCTTAATCATTGTTATTCCTAGACCACCAGGAACTAGATTTTCTTCATTTTCTATATATTTATCATTTATCTCTAGTGGATTGAAATAATCGCCGTTATTTTCGAATTTAATAATTAGTTTTTTATCATTATAACCAAATGATATTTTAATTATTAAATTATCTTTTTTTTCATATGAAATATAATTATTTAATAATTCATCAATTATTATACTAGCACTATATATAATTTTTGTATTTAAATATGAATAATAATCACTAAATCTATTTGTTACTTCTTCAATTATTTCTAAACCTGGATTAGTATAATTAAATTCTAATTTTGATGATTTAATTTCAAGTATTAACATTGTTATATCATCAAATTGATCTTCATTATTAGTAAATGAATTTAATTCTTTATTCATATCTAATAATATATCACTTAATCTATTATTATAATTATTATTTAAGCAATTTAATATTCTTTCATAACCAAATTCTTGATGATTATCATCTATAGATTCATTTAATCCATCTGTATGTAAGAATATTCTATCATTTTCTTTTAATTCAATAACATCATGTTGATATTTAAAATCATTAATACCACCTAAAATGAAATTAGAATTAATCTTTAATTGTTTAACAGTACCATCAGTTAATAAATATGGTTTTTCATGACCAGCATTAACAAATTCTAAAATATTAGTTTTAATATCTAATACACCTATAAATGCGGTAATAAATAATCCAGCTTCATTATTTTCTAATAATTCATTATTAACTTCATAACATACTTCTTCAATTGACTTTTTAGAAATTAATTTAGATTTAATTAATTCCTTTGATTTCATCATAAATAACGCTGCAGGAATTCCTTTTCCTGAAACATCTGAAATAATTATAGCTAAATGATTTTCATCAATATAGAAATAATCATAGAAGTCTCCACCAACCTCTTTGGCTGATTTAATAGACGCTTCAATTAAAACATTAGAATCATTAAGTGAATGTTTAGGTAAAGATTCAAGCTGAATGTTTGTCGCAACCTGAAGTTCAGCATTGATTTTTTCTTGTTCTCTAGTCGCAATTTCAATTTTCTTAGTATAGTCTATAATTTCTTTTTCCATTGTAATATAGGCTTCAGATAATAAACCTATTTCATCTTTAGAATTAATATTAGGAATTACAACCTCATTTACATTTCCTTTTCTAATATTTTCTGTAAATTCATTTGTAGATTTTGTTAATAATAAGACATTTTTAACAATTATAAATCTAGCAATTAAAATGTAGAAAATAATCAATATTATAAATGAAGCAAGTAATGTTAAACCAAGCATTAAACTAAAGAATCCTAAATCTTTATTCAAAGTTGAATCATCATATTCTAAAAATGCAGTAATTATTACATCATTACCATCATTGTCTTGACCTACAACAAAATCTATTACTCTAGCTCTTTTTCCATTAATAACATATCCACCAACTGATTTATCTGGATTTTCATCAAGATCATCATCTTTTAAGAAATATTGTTCACCTACTAAATGACTTTCACCATTATAATTTTCAGAATTAACATTTGAAAGATTAAGCTTAGAATCAAATAAATAAACAAATCTATCATTATTTATATCATCATCTGAATCTACAAAGAATCCAGCATAAGCATCTCCGCCACCAGCTGAGATAGATGCGTTAAGTAGGGCTGTAGAAACATTAGAAAAAGCTGTTCTCAATAATAATTTATTATAAGACATACCCATTGTGCCTGGTATAGAATAGAAATTACTATATGTTTGAATAAAATAATTTACTTTTTCTTCATTTGTTAATTTTGAAAATTCATCTTCTGTATAATCATCAGCGTGATCCTTGTATTCTTTATAAAATTCTTCGTAATAGAATAACATTTCTTGTCTTGATGATTCATTTCCAATTGTATGTTCAAGCTCAACTATTGAATTGTCAATTGATTTTATAAATGCGTTATGACTTCTATTTTCAAATATAAAAAAGCTTGTTAAGAATGCTACTAATAAAATTAATAATGATAATCCTGCTCCTAAAATAATAATTTTCTTTTGAACAGAAAATCGCATAACATCACTACTTTCTATTTAATAGTTAAAACATTAATAAAACCAGTTACATTAAAAACTTCTTTAACAATTTCATTAATATTATGAATTTCTAAAGCTTTACCATTAGCTTCTAAAGTTTTCTTTAAAGAAAGTAAAACTCTTAATCCAGCAGATGAGATATACTCTAAATTAGTAAAATCTAAAACAACTAAATCTTCTTTAATTTCAGTTTCTTTCATTTTAGAATCTAATTCAACTGATGTTGTAGTATCTAATCTACCAGTTAATAATACTTCTAAATATTCTTTGTGATTAATTACAATCTCCATATTAAATCAACTCCTATATAATATATTAATAATATTATAACTTATTTTTATTAATAAATAAATTATTTGTATATTGCTATCTATTAAAAAAAGAAAAAAAGGAGTTTCATTTTAAGTTGAAACTCCATAAAATATCTAATTTTCACTATTTAAATCTATTTTTAATATAGTATTATTTAAATTTAATATTCTCATATATGTCATTGATGTTGTAATCTTTTCAACAAGCTTTATACCACTTGTTGTATATTTTTCATCATTATCATTTTCATATTTTGTTGGATCAAATGGCATACCATCATCTCTAATACGTAATATTAATGTATCATCTATTTTCTTTAAATTAACATCAATAAAGCTTTGTTTTTTATTCTTATATCCATAAACAATAATATTAGAAATCATTTCTTCAGCTGATAAAGCAATCATCTGAGAATTACGATTATCTATATTATTATTTTTACAGAAGTCTGCAATTTCAGATGAAACAAGTGATGCATTATCAATATTATTATCAATTGATATATCATATGATAAATAATTTATATCTTCTATCATAAATAATCCTTTACCTACAGGCTTTTTATGAATATAAATTAATATGAAAATATATGTTAATAATACAGTCGCACCTTCATTAATTATTTGAGCAATAGCGTATCCTTTAATACCATCTACATAAAGTAATGAGATTGTTAAAGGTAATACTAATATTAATTCTCTTAAAAATACAGTTACATATGAAGGTAGATTTCTATTAATAGATGGATAATAGCTTGTTGTAAATCTATTTAATTCATATGGAATGAATGAAAATACCATTATTCTTATCATTAAATTAGCTCTATCCTGATATTCTGGATCACTAAATCCAAAAATATATGAATATACATTTGGTAATGAGAATATTAATATTGTTATTAATATCGCAGATATCAAATTTAATATATAAATCTTTTTAGTAACTGATTTTAAAGAATAAGTATCCTTCTCTCCATTAAATAAGCTACATAATGTAGGTATAACACCTAATATACCACCCGAAATTAAATCAAATACAAATATGATATTACATATTAAACCATATATAGCTAAATCAGTAACATCAGTTATTAATTTACCTATAACTATATTTGCAATAATCATTTGAAGTGCAGTCAATAAATAGCTTATCGCAACTGAACCAGATGCTTTTAAAGATTCTTTTAAATCTTCAAATGTACCTTTAATCTTAAATGTAATTTTAAGTAATCTATTTTTAGAAAATACATATTTTAAAATAACTAAGGCACCTACTAAGAATCCAAATCCAGTAGAAAGTGAAGCACCATACATTCCCCAATCAAATACTTTTATAAATAAGAACATTGAACCAATCTTAAATATATTTGAAACAATAAAATATATTGTAGATAATCTTGGATTATTATCAACATTCATAAATGAAGTTATTAATAGTGCAAAAATTATAATTGGATCTGTTAAGAAATAAATGAATATATATTGATATATATCTTCTTTTAAATCTTCAGCGAATAAATTTGAAATAGGGGCTGAAATAAGTGGCGATAAGGCAGCTATAATTAAGGATATACCAATTCCATATATAAAGCATGCTGAGAAGGCTTTATTAGCCTTATTTACATCTCTTTTACCTAATAGTGAGGCAACAACTATAGATCCACCAACACCAAGAGCTAATCCAGGCACTTGAACTATATAAATGATAGGAACTGCCATTGATGATGCGGATAAAGCCTCTGAACCTATTAAATTACCAACTAATATACCATCTAAAAGCGATGCGAATTGCATCGCAAAGATAGTTAAAATAGATGGTATCAGATATTGAATAAATTTTTTATTAATTAATTTAGCATTTCTTTCCATAAAAGCTCCTATTGATCAGTTCTTTCAAAGAAGCCTAAAGTCATCAATGCTTCAATTGCCTTTGTTAAATATTCTTTATCTGTAATTGGCCACTTATAATCTAGATGATATAAAGCCTTATTAGTAAATTCATTATTAGAACCTATAAATGAATGGACATGTTGATCAGCTGATGAATATGAAATTAGTGATGATACAAGCATATTTTTATTATCATCCTGCATCATTTCTTTCATAGATTCAATAAAATCATTATCACTTACAACCTTAATATCAAATCCTAATAAATTCATAGCATAGATAATATCACCCATTTGAATCATATGAGAATTTGCACTATGGAAGACTGTAAATTTTTGATTTGTTGTAGAAAGCTTTAAGATAGTTTTAGCAACCTCATCAATTGGTGAGAAGTCTACTTCTATATCCATTGAATTAACAGGGAATTTATGAAGGGCTGCGTAGCCTCTTAAATCTCTCATAAATCCATTTGTGATTGAATTAGCTTGGAATTCACCATCACTATTTCTACCCATTAAGTTACCAACTCTAATAATCTTAGCGTCTAAGCCCTTATCTATAGCCTCAAGAATATGCTTTTCAGCTGTAAATTTAGAATGAACATATTTATTGGATATATCTTGACCAAATGATAACATGTTTTCTTTGATCTTAAATGTTGGCTCAAATTTATTATCAACATTTTCACCAGCAACACTCAATGTAGATACTTGAATTAATCTTGCATTCTTCTTTTGTGCTATATTGATTAGATTATCAACACCACCGACATTGATTCTTTCGATAATATCATCTTGTGAGAAATGTTTAACAATCGCAGCACAATTAATAATTGTATCAATCTTGATATCCTTTAATTTATTATCTAAATCTAAATCAATAATATCGGCATCAATAATTGTTACATATTTATCTATTAAATCACTGAATGGATTATCAAAATAATATGTTACTAAACCTTCAAGTCTCTTCTTAGGATCTATACCTTTACTTCTTACTAGTACATAGAATTCTTTTTTCATATTTAATAATTCTTTAAATACGTGAATACCTAAGAAACCTGTTGAACCAGTTAATAATATGTTACCTAAAGGCTTTTCTTCTTTTATATCATCAACATATTTAACATTATTATATTTTAATGATTCATATTCAACTTCTTCAAAATCTTCTTTTTCTTCAATAGCTTCACCATTTAAAGATCTTATATGCTTTTCAAGTTCTAAAACGGTTGAATAATCAAATATATCTTTATATGCAATTGGTAAGTTTTCTTTTATCGCAAGCATAGCTACTTTTGATGCTGAAAGTGATGTACCACCTAAATCGAAGAAATCTTCATCAACACCAATAGTTTCTTGACCTAATGCTTTAGCCAAAATTTTACATAATTTTTCTTCTAATTCATTAGAAGCCTTTTTAATTTCTTTAGCTTCTACCTTAACTTCTACTTCAGGCAATGCTTTTTTATCTACCTTACCATTAGGTGTTAGAGGTATTTTATCTAATTGCATCATAACCTTTGGTATCATATAAGGAGTTAATGATTTAGACATAAGTTTAGTTAAATCATCTTTATCAATTTCTTTACTTGCTGTAAAATAAGCAGCTAAATAATCACCATCAACTTGATTAGTTTTAACAACAATAATACTTCTAGTAATACCTTGATAACTATTTAATACTTTTTCTATTTCATCAAGTTCAACTCTTAAACCTCTTAATTTAACTTGATTATCAAGTCTACCAAAGAATTCAATATTACCATCATTATTATATCTAGCTAAATCTCCAGAACGATAAGCTTTTTTACCAAATAAGGTAATGAAATTTTCTTTTGTTTTTTCTGGTAATCCTAAATAACCCATACCTACTGAATCACCAGCAATAGTTAAATCACCTATCGCATTAATTGGTAAAACATGTCCTGCCTTATCAAGCATATAAATTTCTGTATTTACAAACGGCTTACCGATTGTTACATATTCATCTTTTACATTATGGTATGTACATGTAATTGTAGTTTCAGTTGGTCCATAACCATTATAAATCTCTGCAGTAATACCTAAAGATCTTAATTTTTGACATAATTCAACTGGTACTGCCTCTGCGCCCATATCTAATACTTTAAAGTTCTTTAAAGCATCAACGAATTCTTTAATATCAATGAAATTAGATACAAAAGATGGAGTCATGAACATAATATTTACATGATTTTCAGTTAATGTTTTAGCAAGTAATAATGGATTTTCAATCTCTTCTTCAGTTGCGATAACTGCAGTATAACCATGTGATAATGGTACGCATTCTTCTTGTAGGGACGCATCAAATGAAAATGATGCGAATGAACATCCAATCGCTCCTTCTTTGATATTTCTATATGGTTTTGTACCAATATTAGATCCATCTAAAACATAATTAACTAAATTATGATGATTAATCATAACTCCTTTTGGTTTACCTGTTGAACCAGATGTATATATTACATAACATAAGCTATCTGATGGAATATTTACATTAGGATTATTAATCTTAGTAGATTTAATTATTTCATAAATATCAAATGCTTTAATGTTTGTTTTCTTAATTAAATCTTTTTTAGCTTCTATTATTTCGGTTGTAGATATCAAATATTTAGAGTTTGAATTTGTAATAATATATTCAATTCTATCATCAGGATATTTAGGATCAATTGGAACGAATGCACCACCTGATTTAATAATACCTTGTCTTACAACATAAGCTAAAGCGATTCTAGGCATTAACATAACTACTTTATCTTCAAGCTTAACACCTTCAGATATTAATTTATTGGCAACTTTATTACAGTTTTCATTAAATTCTTTATAAGTAAACTTACCACCCTTACCTATTACGGCAATCTTATCAGGATTTAATTCTGCTTGCTTTTCAACTAATTTGTTAAATGAAATATTAGGAATAGGTTCTTTAAAATTATTAAATTCTTGATAGTATTTTAAATCTTCTTCAGGTAATAAATTAATATCTTTTATAACCTTTTTATTCATTAATTCATTTAATATAAGCTCAAATAAACGCTTAAATGAATTAATTGTATTATCATTATAAATTGCTTCATCAAATTCAAAATGAGCTCTAAAAACGCCATTTTCAAGGAATACATCTAATCCAAATGCACTCTTAGGTGTATCAGATTCAAGTAATATTGCATCTACTTTTTCTCCACCTATTGTATCAAATGTAAAATTATCACCTTGATAAGCAAACATAATATCAGCTTTTACATCATAATCCTTTGAAATGTCAGAAAATGAATATAAATCATTAGCTTGTAAATTTAATAATTCATCCTTCATTTCTTGTAGCTTATTTAAAATTATATCTTCTTCAGTATATTTAATATATACTGGTAAAGTTTTTACAAGCATAGATACTGTATTATTTAATTTTGATGAATTTCTACCATTATAGATAGTTACATAAAGCGAATCATATTTATATAAATATTTTGATAATGTTAATGCGAATGCGAAATTAAAATATGCATTAAATGTTAATTTATTATTATCAATAAATTTTTTTAAATCATTTTGTTTAACATTTAATTTAAAGTCTATTGATTTTAATTTAGATACCTTTGCTGTCTTTAAATCCTTTTTAATTAAGTATTCACCATCAACGTCCTTTAATAAATTATTAATATAATCCTTAGCCTTAGCTAATTTATCTGTTTTAAGTAATTCTTGTTCATTTAAGGCAACCTCAAAACCAGTAAATTCTTCAGTTAATAAATCTTTACCTA
>CAMJOZ010000048.1 GCA_946407635.1 uncultured Caryophanales bacterium | reverse complement strand
TACCTCTTACAAGCTCACAAATATCAGGATTCTTCTTTTGTGGCATAATTGATGAACCTGTTGAATAAGCATCATCAAGCTCAATAAATTTAAATTCCCAACTACACCACATAATTATTTCTTCAGAAAATCTTGATAAATGCATCATAGAAATAGATGCACTACTTGCAAGCTCTAAAGTAAAATCACGATCAGAAACACCATCTAAGCTATTTAATACAATACCATCAAATCCTAATTCTTTGGCAACCATATCACGGTCAATTGGATAAGTTGTGCCAGCTAAAGCACAAGATCCAAGTGGTGAATAATTCATTCTTTTAATTGCATCTAAAAATCTTTCTTTATCACGCTTAAGCATAAATGCATATGCTAATAAATGATTTGCTAAAGTAATAGGCTGAGCTCTTTGTAAATGAGTATAGCCTGGCATAATAGTTTCTTTGTTCTTTTCAGCTAAATCAACAAACGTTGTAATTACATTATCTATTTCAGATATAATTTCATTTGCCATCTTCTTAAGATGCATTCTTATATCTAAGGCAACTTGATCATTACGGCTTCTAGATGTATGTAATCTTTTACCAACTTCACCAATTCTTTTAGTTAGTTCAGATTCTACAAACATATGAATATCTTCTGCTTCATAATCAAATTGTAATTTACCTGAATTAATATCTTCTAAAATTTTAGTTAAAGTATCAATTATTAATTCACTATCTTCTTTTGAAATAATTCCTTGATTACCAAGCATTCTGGCATGGGCTATAGACCCAGTTATATCACTTTCGTACATTCTTGAATCAAAAGATATAGATGAATTAAAATCATTTACTTCCTTAGATTCCTCTTTTTGGAATCTTCCAGCCCACATCTTAGCCATAATAATAAACTCCTTTTATTACTTTAAATTCTTGTTCTTTTCATTAACCATAGCTTGAACCTTAACTGGTAAACCATATAAATTGATGAAACCAGCTGAGTCAGCTTGATTATAAGCACCACCATCATCATCAAATGATGCTATATCCATATTGTGTAATGACCATGGAGATGTAATACCTGCAGGGATAATATTACCCTTGTATAATTTTAACTTAACATCACCAGTAACATGTTCTTGAGTCTTATCAACAAATGCTGATAAAGCTTCACGAAGTGGTGTATACCATAATCCGTTATATACTAAATCTGCAAACTTATCAGAAATTTGTTTCTTATAATGTGCAGTTTCCTTATCTAGAGTAATTGATTCTAGTAATTCATGTGCTTCATATAAAACAGTTCCACCTGGAGTTTCATAAACACCACGGCTCTTCATACCAACAAGACGGTTTTCAACGATATCTAAAATACCACAACCATTTCTTCCACCAATCTTATTTAATTCCCATATCAAATCAACAGCGTTCATCTTCTTGCCATTAACGTGAGTAGGAATACCCTTTTCAAAATGAATAGTTACATATTCAGGCTTATCAGGTGCTTGTTCAGGTGAAACACCTAATTCTAAGAATCCTGGCTTATTGTATTGTGGCTCATTAGCTGGATCTTCTAGATCTAAGCCTTCATGAGATAAATGCCATAAATTCTTGTCCTTAGAATAATTAGTTTCTCTTGAAATACGAAGTGGAATATTATGAGCTTCTGCATAATCAATTTCTTCATCTCTTGATTTAATATTCCATTCTCTCCATGGAGCGATAATCTTCATATTAGGAGCGAATGCTTTTATAGTTAATTCAAATCTTACTTGGTCATTACCCTTACCTGTACAACCATGGCAAATTGCATCTGCGCCTTCCTTTAAAGCAATTTCTGCAATTCTCTTTGCGATAATAGGACGAGCAAAAGATGTACCTAATAAATATTTTTCATATTTTGCACCAGCCTTCATAGTTGGGAAAATAAAATCTTCAACGAATTCCTTATTTAAATCTTCAATATATAATTTTGAAGCTCCTGTCTTCTTTGCCTTTTCCTCTAATCCATCAAGCTCATCAGCTTGACCTACATTTCCAGATACAGCGATAACCTCACAATTATCATAATTTTCTTTTAGCCAAGGAATGATTATTGATGTGTCTAATCCTCCTGAATAAGCTAATACTACTTTTTTAATTCCTTTCATTTTCAAAAATCCTCCATTTAACAATTATTATATAATAAAAAAGCGTCTCTTTCAATTAAAAGAGACGCCAAAAGTAGCGCGGTACCACTCTAATTGCTATATTTTTATAAAAATATAGCCACTTTAATAATTCACCTCAAGAATTCATTCATACAGACTGTACTGTCCAATCTCACCATAATGGACTCACTGTGAGCCAATTTCCGTATTACTACTTTCTATCATCAGCGATATTAAAATAAAAAAGAGACCAATTGTCCCTCTTTTATTCGAAGGACATAATTATGAATTACATAATGGCCCTTCATAATTATACTCAAGTTAAAAATATTTAACTATCTTTACAAAAATATCTATTAAGGAACCAGCCCAAAATAGATACTATGATTATAACTCTATATTTGTATATGTCAATAACTAAGCCATTTTTTATCACTATTAAAGCGTTTTCATAGTATTTTCATAAGCTAAAAATGAATAATATATATACACGTATATATAATTTCATCTATTTTTTTATATAAGTTTTTATAAAATATGATATAATCACTTGGGGTGTTAATATGGATTATTTAGAAAAAGCTTATTGTATGAATAAAACAGTTAGAATATATGCTGCGATAACTACAGATATGGTTTCATTTTATCAAAAAACTTTTAATATGTGGCCTTCTAGTAGTATTGCCTTTGGAAAAGCACTAACTATTTCTTCTATTATGGGCTGTACATATAAAGCTGGAGAAAGATTAAATATATATGTTAATGGTGATGGACCAATTGGTAAAATCACAATTGAAGCAACTAATGGTAATGTTAGAGGATATATGCAAAATCCAGGTGTTTTCTTACAGAATAATGATGGATCTATAAATATAGAAAAAGCCATTGGAAATGGCTTAATTGAAGTAGTAAAGGATTTAAATTTAAGAGAACCATTTACATCCTCATCTGAAATAATAAAAGGTGATATATCAAATGATTTCACTTATTATTTTACTAAATCAGAACAAATCCCTTCTTCTGTTGGTTTAGGTGTTGCCTTAAATAAAGATTCTTCTATTAAGGCTTCAGGTGGATTCTTAATCCAAGTTATGCCAGGATGTAAGGATGAATATATTACTGAGCTTGAAAATAATTTATCTAAAATGAAGCCAGTAACAGAATTAATTGATGAAGGATATACTCCTGAAGAAATAATTGGTTTAATAACAAATAATGATTATGAATTATTAGAAAAAATTGAGCTAAAGCATGAATGTAATTGTAGTAAAGAAAGATTTAGAAAAGGATTAAAATCTTTAGGAAAGACTACATTAGAAGAAATCTTAAATAACGATCATAAAGCTAATATAAAATGTAATTTCTGCAATAAAGAATATGATTTTACAGAAGATGATTTAAAAGAAATAATATTTGAATTATAACGAAAAAAGAGCTCTTGCGAGCTCTTATTTTTTTACTTTTTTTCTAATATATTTAGCATTGCGATAGTTTGAGCAAGATACATTAATAATGATCTATCATTTTCTTGCCAAATTCTAATAACCATTGTTTCATGCATTACAATATATCCATAGAATACACCATTAAACATAATCTTTTGAACAATGATTGCTTGTATATGATTATTATCTATGAATTCACGAATAGGTTTACTAATTTTCTTTGTGTCATTAATATCTGCCGAAAAATATAACATTTTCCCATTAAGCATTAATTCTATTTGATCCATAGAAATTACTGCATCTGCAGTTGTATGTCTTAATTTATGTGAATAAACATCACCTTTTTCACTATAAATTAAGAAATCAGTAACTGTAATTGTATCAACAACATAATCAGCTAATAATTCATATTTACCAATAATATCTAAATCACTTCTATTACAGATATTGTTGATATTTTCAAATCTATAAGGTAACGCTACAATATTTTTCTTATGAACATCAATATCCTTATGTTTAGCATCTACATAAACTATAAAACAATTTCTACCTTTAGATTTACCTCTATATAAAGCTTTATCAACCTTATTAAATAAATCTTCATAATCCTTCGCATCATTAGGGAAACAAGCACATCCTGTAGTTCCTGTGACAAATGGGTGGATTGTATCTAAAACAACAGTTCTTCTTATAGCCTTACCAGGACCATATAAATTCTTTATATAAGCATGGATAGAATCATAGTCAGTTGGACCTAAATGAATAACAATAAATTCATCTCCACCAAATCTACCAACTAAGCCAGTATCACCAACAACATCTGCTAAATCTGTTGCGACTGTGTGTAATACTTGATCTCCAATACCATGACCATAGTTATCATTTATTAGTTTAAAGTTATCGATATCCATGATACCCATCATAAATTGTATCTTATTATCGATAAGATATTTTGCAAAACCTAAAATGTATGGTCTGGCAATTACTCCAGTTAATTGATCTAAAACATAATCTAAATCAATTGATTTGAAATAAGGATACTTTGCCAATTGTTCCTTAGTATACATATTATCACCGCCTACTTATTAAATGATATTATATCATCAAAACTGTATTTTTTCAAGCATGATACTCTACTTCAATAATTACTTATTAATGAAATTAATAATATCTTTCATAATAGTATCATCTAATTCTCCCATTTTATGGAAGTCTTGTTTCTTAAAATATTCTTCTAATTCTTTACCTTTATAATTATTTATATTTGAAACAAATTCACTTAAATATTTTACAGCTTCAGCTTTATAATCAGGATTATGTAATCTATCATTTAAAATTATATATTCACATTTATCACCTAGATTATCCTTTAAATACCTTAAAGCATAATTATAATTAACAATATTATCATCAGTAGATTGTATTAATAAAACTTTACCATTATATTCTTTTAATGATTTTAAGCCATCACAATCAGCATATTTGCCAAATTTAAAGAATTCAATTAAATTTACCATTAAAATAACTAATGGATTTTTCATGTTCATACTATGCTTTAAAAAAGAACTTATATTAACAAAAGGAGCTAAAGCAACTATACCTTTAATATCTTTATGGAATTTAACGATATTAATTGTTGCGTAAGCACCCCAAGAATGACCAACAACATAAATATCTTTATTCTTTAATTCTTCATCTTTTTTTACATAATTAATAACATAATCAAGTGATTTTATACTAGCACTGATTCCTTTTAATTTACCATCAGATTCATTTACACCTAAATGATCATATCCAATAACCATAAAACCATTTTGACATAAGGTACCAATTTCTTGCATATAAGCTTCCTTACATGCATTCATACCATGACAAAATATAACAATTTTATTTTTGTCATAATCACCATAAGTATAAATATTACCTCTTATAATTTCATTATCACAATTTATTTCTATTTTTTTAGAGTCAAGGCTATATTCTTTTGCATCATAATAAGTAATTAAAGGTGAAGGCATAAATCTAGTATTAAACATTTTATTATGAGATTTTAAAACAATTAAAAATATAATTACATTTATAATTATTAATAATCCAATAATTCCTAAAATAATATATAAAATAATCATAAATCCTCCTTTAGAAAAAAGGTAGCTTAATTAAGCTACCAAATTCTTTTTATAAATATCTAATAAACCTTCTAATGTTAAATTTTCTTTAATAAGAATTTTATTCTTACATAAAGGTACAATTACACTAGATAAACCTCCTGTTGCATAAACAGGAATATCTTTATTATTTATTTCTTCTTTAATTCTATCAATCATGCCATCAACTTGACTAGCACTACCAAAGATTACACCAGACTGCATACAAGATATTGTATTTGTCGCAATAACCTTTTTAGGTTGTGAAAATTCAATATTAGGTAATAATGCAGCATTATTAATTAATGCCTTCATACTAATTGATACACCAGGTGCGATACTAACGCCATAAAATACACTATTTTTAACATAAATATATTTTGTTGCAGTACCTAAATCGACAATGATTGCTTCATTATTATAAATCATAGCACCACTACAATCACAAATAATATCTGCACCAACAGTTTTAGGATCATCAACCTTAAGTTGTATACCTGTTTTAATACCAGGGCCTACTATTTTAGAATCTATATTATAATAGCTTTTAAATAGCTTCTTTAAAGCACTTGTCACAACAGGAACAACGCTTGAAATAATAACATCATCAAACTTATATAAATCTAGCATTGATTTAATCATAATATAATATTCATCACTAGTTTTTTCAGATAATGTTTTAAATCTAAAACTTTTATTAATTTTTCCCATATCAGAAAATGCAAATACAATATTTGAATTTCCTATATCAATTAATAAAATCATATAATCACCATTAATTAAGCATTTACTGTAACTTGTTCAACATCTAATTCTTCATCAAAGATAAAGTTTTTGAATTCCTTTTGGAATCCTAAATCATTTTGTCTAGTTAATACTTGTACTAAAGTAACTAAAGCTGGAGATAATAATGCACTAACTAAGAATTCAATTAAGAAATTAGTTGTAATTACTGCACTAACAATTCCTGCAAATGTACCACCAAATGGTTCACTGAAGAATAATACTGCACCAACGATAAATAAACCTGTATTAATTACTGGTACAACTAATGCAGCAACAATAATACCTGCAGCAAATAATACTTTTTTCTTATTTGTTTCAGTTTGTTTCTTAGCAATCTTAGCAAATAATTTAAATAATAAACCAGATACTAAACCAGCTAAACCTGTCTTTAAAAGACATAATACAATTGTCATACCAACATTAATTGGCATAAAAACTGCGATTGTTGAAGGAGCTGATAAAACAATTCCTCCCATTACTAATCCTAAGAATAAACCTGCTAAAGGGCCATATAATATAGCTCCCATTGCGATAGGAATTAGTGCAAGTGTAATACTAACGCTACCAAAAGAAACATAGTTAGACAAGAATTGTAATCCAACTACTAAAGCTGTAAGTGTAGCTAAGCCTACAAGCTTTTTTACGTTTTGACTGTTTGTCATATAAAATTTTCTCCTCTCTTTCTAGGCCACTGTGGGTCCCATAAGCGATTAAATTATATTACTATAGTAATAATAAAACAAGAAAAAAATCATTCATTTATTTAATAAAATAAAAACAACACCGAAAAAACGATGTTATTTTACCTTTACGTCATTATTAGAAATGACAATATCTTCATTTTTTAATTTAAATACTAAATTACCATCATATAAAATATCAGTTAATTCATCAGCTTGATATTCTTTATCAGAATGATTTACATTAAAAATAAATTCATTGTTATATTCAACATCCATTTCAGGTCTATAACCATTTGCGATTAATTCTAAATAAGCAACAGCCCCAAAAGCTAAATGAAGTTTATTATCTTTAATAAATAATTTATGAATATTTATATCTTCTAATTTATAATTCTTATAAAAGAAATCTAAAGTCATATTATTAATCCTTTAATGCTTCAAAATCAATTTGATTATCTAAACTTAAATCAATAA
Organism: uncultured Caryophanales bacterium; assembly: GCA_946407635.1. Taxonomy (GTDB): domain Bacteria; phylum Bacillota_I; class Bacilli_A; order Acholeplasmatales; family Anaeroplasmataceae; genus Anaeroplasma. The sequence continues at coordinate 2,669 of CAMJOZ010000048.1, read as the reverse complement.
ACAAATCATTTAATCCAGATTTAATTTTAGACATTTCTTTAACAAATAAATAAGCGATTGTAGATGCACCTTCTAATACTAAATGAGAATGATCATCTTTTCCTTCTTTATAATTAGAATAAATGTTTTCCCCAAATATCATATGGAATTTTTTAGATTTTTCTTCACCTAGTTTAGTATATAAATCCATAGTTATTTTATTTAAATCAATACAGATCTGATTGTTATTTTTAGCAAATTCAAGCATAGCTTTTGGATAATCACCATGAGAATTAACACATTTACCATTTTCAAATTTATGTCTTGTTATAGATGTAGCGAAAATTATTTCAGCGCCCTTTTTATGAACTTCATCCATAAAATATTTTAAATTTTCTTGATAGCTACCAAATGGTTCTGTATATCTTTTAGGATCCTGAATTTTTTCATCATTATGACCAAAAGAACAAATTACATAATCACCTTTTTTTAAATCCTTTAAGATTTTATCAAATCTTCCTTCATCAATAAAAGATTTAGTGCTTCTTCCATTTTCAGCGTGATTAAAGATTAGTACTCCTTCTTTAACAAATAATTCTAATCCTTGACCCCAACCACATTGAGGATAAGAATAATAATTATTAAATTTCATGGTAGAGTCACCCATCATATAAATATTAGCCATATTTTTTCCTCCAAAAAATAAAGGAGAGCACAGCTCTCCATCTTTTTACTTATATTTTTTTCTTGCCTCTTGACGCTTTTGCTTGCGTACATCACTAGGCTTCAAATAATATTGACGTTTCTTCGCCTCTTGAAGGTTACCAGATCTAGATACATCACGTTTAAATCTACGTAGTGCGTCTTCAATAGATTCTTTTTCACGTACAACAATTTTTGGCATACTAAGCCTCCTTCCAAGGACGAATTCCGGTTGATATTATATCAAAACAAAATAATGTTGTAAAGTATTTTTTTATCAATTTTAATAAAAGTTATTATTATAATAAAAATCTTTATTTAAAAGCATTTTTTTATTCAATAACATCTTCTATTTTCCCAAATATTTCAGTTTTTGTTACTTTTTCTATGATAACATTAACTTGCTTTTTTAATAAGCTTTCATCATATGGTATTAGAACCTCTAAAAAATTAGATGTATGACCAATTAAATAATTTTTGTATTTTTGTTCAACTATCATATTTAATTCTTTACCTAAGAATTTTAAAGCATATTCATATTCTAATTCTTCTGATACCTTAATTAATCTTGATGTTCTATCTTTTTTAACATCAGGTGATACTTGATTTGGCATTTTAGCTGCTTTAGTTCCACCTCTAACTGAATAAGGAAATACATGTAATTTAGTTAAACCACATTCACGAGCTAAATTAATTGTATCCTGAAAATCTTCTTCTGTTTCACCTGGAAAACCAACAATAATATCTGTTGAGATAGCTATATCTGGTCTAGCTTCTCTTATCAATTCTATTTTCTTTTTGAAATATTCTCTATCATAATGTCTACCCATACTTTTTAAAATATTATTAGAGCCTGCTTGCATAGGTAAATGGAAATGATTAGCTAAAACATCTGATTCTTTTAGCATTTTTATATATTCAGAATCAATTTCATTTGGCTCAATAGATGATAATCTCAATCTTTTTAATCTAGGTACTTCAGTTATAATCTTTTTTACTAATTTAGATAAATTATATGTTTCACCATTTAATTCATCCTTATATAATCCTGTATGAATACCTGATAATACAACTTCCTTATAACCTTGATTTGTAATATCTTGTAATTCTTTTATTACTTCATTTACTCCTTTACATCTAACTGGTCCTCTAGCATAAGGAATTATGCAATAAGCACAGAAAAAATTACAACCATCCTCAATTTTAACAAAGGCTCTTGTATGATCATAAGTTGTTACACCTAATTTTTCATATTCTTTTTCTTTTAATATATCTTTTATTTCAATATATTTTTCAGTTGTTTTTCCTTCTAATCTTTCGATTACTTTATCAACAACTATCATTTTATTACCATTACCAATTAAAACATCTATACCATCTAATGATTTAGCTTCTTCATTAGTTTGGACATAACATCCCATAACACAAATAATAGCATTAGGATTCATTTTAATGCATTTTCTTATCATTTTACGACTTTTCGCATCAGCCATATTAGTTACACTACATGTATTAATAATATATGCATCACATAAATCTTCTGCCTCTACGGTTTCATATCCTCTTTTTTGAAATTCTTCTTTAATGGCATTTGATTCATAAATATTAACTTTACAACCTAAGGTTATAAAACCAATCTTTTTCATTTTACAAGCTCCATTTCATAACTAATCGCTGACATACAATAAAATACAGCTGTCTCAGTTCTTAAAATTCTAGGTCCTAAAGCACATGGAATAAATCCTAATTTATTTAAATAGATAACCTCAGACTCGTCTATTCCGCCTTCAGGTCCAATTACGATAGCAATTTTATCATTAGGCTTTAAATTTGAAATAATATTTTTAAAATTAGAATCTTCAAATTCCTTAGCACTTTCTTCATAACAATAAATCTTATAATCAAATTTAGAAAAATCAATTTTATTTAATTCGATTATATCAACTACTTTTGGTATATATGTTCTATATGATTGTTCTGAAGCTTCT
>CAMJOZ010000047.1 GCA_946407635.1 uncultured Caryophanales bacterium | reverse complement strand
TTAGAAAACTCTAAGATATTTTTATTAATTTTTTTCTTTTTATCATTTAATACTTGAATATCACTATCATATCTAGTTATTTCATTTTCAAGTTCAGATATTTCATTTATTTTATTATCTAAATCAGATATTTGTGATTCAACATCAAATAATTCATTCTTCTTATCAATTATTAAACCTTTTTTACTATTTAATTTTAGTAAATGAGTTTTATTTTTTAAGATTTCAATCGCACTATCAAAAGATTCAGAATCATTTGTTCCACCAATTAGATTAGCTAATTTAGCTTCAATATCAGAACCAAATCCGTCAGATAATTCAGCTTCAGGAATAAATACTGATCTTTCAAATGATGTATCATTTAAATTTAAAAATTTTTCTCCTAAATTAGAATCCATTGTTACTTCTAAATTAGTTTTTAAATCATAAACATGAAATTCATCTAATGAAGCTTTTTTAGGATTAAAATTTCTAATAATACGATATTCTTTTTTACCAACCTCAATAACAAGTTCTCCACCAAATGAAGTTAGTGCCTTCCATGGAGTATATTTTTGTCTTTCAGTTTTATTTATGCCATATAGCATAGCCTTTATGAAAACAGTAAGTGTAGTTTTGCCCCAACCATTCTCCTCATAAATAGAATTTAAATCCTTACTAAAATCGAATTTATAGTCAGATAATTTACCGAAGTTATCAATATATAAACTAAGTAGTTTCATACTTCCTCCTTCAGTAAGGCCTTAATGCCAAATTCAATTACCTTATTTTTATCTTGTTCTGATAAATCAGAATTAAGTACGTTTCTAATAAATTCACCCTTTAAAGAAATGTCATTTTCATATTCCTTTGGATTAATCTTTAAAGATGTCTCATCATATAATTTTACAAAATAATATTTATTTGAATAATAATTTTCTAATGCTTCATTTTGTTTAATTATATTAATTGAATATTTACCTGTAATATGAAGCTTTAAAACATCATTTTCAGATACATCGGCTAATTTACTATCAATTAAAGCTCTTAATTCTTGATATGAATCACAATTAGTTATATCACAATAAACATCATGAATAACTCTTCTAGCAAAAGGAACAAATTCACTTACTATCTTATTATTAACGATATTTATTAATGAAAATCCCTTAGGACCAGTTTCATCAAATCCTCGACCTTCAAGACATCCAGGATAAACATAAACTCCTCTATCATCTAGTTTATCCTTAATATATTCATGAATATGTCCTAATGCTAAATAATCTATATTTTTATTTTTTAATTCATTAAGCTTAATATTAGTATTAATATCTCCATGAATAGTTAAAATATTAATTTTATTTGGATCTAAATTAAGCTTTTTAAAATTATATGTTTCATTATAATTAATACCAGTAATATCACAATCAGAATAATGAATAGTAAAAAAATCATTATCGAAGAATTTAAAATTAGATGGAATAATATCTAATTTAGAAATAAATGAATCTTCTTCATGATTACCAGTTATATATATAAAATCTATACTTGGAGATGATATGATTAAATCAAGTATAAATTTACGGGTTTTGCCCATAATAATATGAGTATCAAATAAATCTCCAGCTATGATTATTCTATCAACCTCATGAGTTTTAGCATAATCAATTAAACGCTTAAAATTATCAAGTAATTCTTGATTTCTTGATGATCTATTTAAAACTCTTAAATTAGATGTTAAGCTTGATTCTAAATGTAAATCAGCAGTATGAATTATCTTCAATTTATTCTCACCACCATATTATTTATATTATAACTTATTTGTTATAATATTTCATTGATTTTTTTAAATAAAATAATAATTTTTAAATTTAATTTTAATAATCAATTTGTTATAATAAATTTAGTAAGGTTGTGATAAAGTGGCGAAAAGTATTTTTAGGCATTTTATTGTATTTCTTGAAGGAGTTTTATTAGGACTTATTTCAATCGGAATACCTGGATTTAGTGCCTCTACTATCGCAATAATCATTGGTGTTTATACAGTAATGGTTGAGGCGATGGCAAATATTGTATCAGATTTTAAACGAAGTATTATATTTTTAATATGTCTATATTTAGGATATGGCATTGGTTCAATGCTCGCAGCCTTATCAGTAAACATTTTATTTAAGAATTTCCCACTAGCAACCGTCATTGTAATTTTAGGTTTACTTGCAGGTTCAATCCCAGATATGGTTATAAAATTAAAAGGTAATTTTAAAAAAATATCATGCTGGATAACATTTGTTATAGTTGGAGCATCAATTGTTTGTTATAACTTCTTCGCAAAAGAAGGTGCGACAATTGAGTTCCCAGAAGATCCAAGCTGGACATTTGTAATAGGAATGGGACTCACAGGTCTTGTCACGAGTGCGACATTTGTCATACCTGGTGTTGATTTCGCAGTTGTATTCTTATCATTAGGACTTTATTATCCATTTTCAAACATGCTCGCAACCTTAGCTAATTTTACCGCTCCTACTTACGCAGAAACATTTATGCCTAATTTTAAAATATTATTATCATATACGATTGGATATTTTACAGGAGCCTTCTTATTATCTAAGCTTGTTAAAATGCTAATACATAAATTTAATCCACAGACGATGTTCGCATCATTTTCTTTTATCTTTGTAGCCCCAATAATTGTTATTAAAAACTGTGTTTATGATAATTCTAATTTTAGCTATTCAACACCACAATTAATTGTTGGATTATTATTAGGTATTTTACTTATGTCTATTATGATATTATTAGGTATAAGACAAAGAAAAAAAGAAAAATTATTACATACAAAATATCTTGAATATTTAGATGAAAGATTTAATATAAATCAAGAAAATATTGATGGATTATATTTAGAAAATTCAAATACAAAAATATCAAATTATAATAATGAAAATATTGAAATAGAAAATGAAAAACCGACAGATTAATTCTGTCGATTTTTTTGTATAAAAAGAAATTAGGGCCAAAGCCCTAACCTTAAAATTGGGAGAGTTATAGTTGTCTATGAATTATAAATCTATCTATTAATAGGGAGAGATAAATAGATTTTATCAAAGACATCATCATTTTAGCATTATTTTGTAGAAAATTTCAAGTATTAATAATAAAATGTGACAAAATTTTGAAAAATGTCATATTTTAAAAAATATTATTCTATTTTAAAGCGATAACTTCGATTTCTATATTAACATTTTTTGGTAAATTTGAAACTTCTACTAAGCTTCTTGCAGGTTTTCTATTAAAATATAAACCATATATTTCATTTATTTTTGCAAAATCATTAATATTTCTAATAAATACAGTTGTTTTAATAACCTTATCTAAATTAGAACCAACAGATTCTAAAATGTTTTTAATATTTTTGCAAACTTGATGAGTTTCTGTTTCTATATCTTTATTATTTAATGATCCATCAGTAGGATTAATTGCGATTTGACCTGAAGTATAAATCAAATCATTTATTATTACTCCTTGTGAATAAGGACCTATCGCACTAGGTGCATTATTTGTTTTAATATATTCTATCATCTTGCTAACCATCCTCCATCAACAGCGATTGTAAATCCATTAACATAATCTGAAGCACTTGAAGCTAAATAAATAGCGGCACCCATAAGGTCTTCCTTTTTACCCCATCTACCTTGTGGGATTCTTCTTAATATTTCATTATATCTTTCAGGATTATTAATTAAATCTTTTGTGTTATCTGTCTCCATATAGCCAGGAGCAATACCATTACAGTTAATACCTTTTCCTGCAAGTTCATTACAGAATGCTTTAGTTAGGCCCATAACTGCACTTTTAGATGCGGTATATGAAGCAACATTAATTCCACCTTGATATGATAACATTGAACAAATATTAATTATTTTACCTTTTTTATTATTTTTAATTAAATTATTTGAGAATGCTTGTGATAAGAAAAATAAAGCATCTAAATTTAAATCTAAAACTTTATCCCAAGATGTTGTAATATCTGTGATTGGCTCTCTTATAATCATTCCAGCATTATTAACTAAAATATCAGGTATACCTATATTTTTATTACATTCATCAATAATCATATTAATAGATTCTCTATTTGATAAATCTGCCTTTATTTCCAAAAATTTTACATTATATTTTTCACAAATTCCTTTGGTCTCATTAGAGTCTCTTCTCGCAACTGAAACAATATTACATCCCATTTTTGCATATGCTTCACAAATACCTTGGCCTAAACCTTGATTTCCACCTGTGACAATAGCTATTTTTCCTTTTAAACTAAACATATCATTCATAAAAATACCTCGCTTTTATTAATTATAACATTAAATTATTAAAATTAAAAAAATAAAGATGCTATTTAGCATCCCTATTTACTCATCTTTAATAAGCACTCATCAAATCTATCAGATTCACCAATTGTATTATAATATTTCATAGCTTTAGCATAATCACCATTTAATTCATATAAATAGGCATCCTTAGCTATTCCATCATGATCTGATAAAGGTATTCTTTGAAAACCAATTAAATCATATCTATTATATCTTAATAAAACTCTCTCTAATCCTGTGAAATATAAGTCACGATATTCTTTATCTGTCTCGTCGGTTGGAATTTTAGAAATTATCTTTCTTAATTTGATAGCTTCCTTTTCATCTATTTTATTATAATTTAACTCATTTAATAATAATTTATAGACTGAATCATAATAAACAATGTTATTTTTAATCTTATCATCATTCATCATATTAAAGGCTTCTAAGTCCATCTTATAGCATAAATCTATTGATTCTTTACTTTGAGTCCTTACGCCTAAAAACTTTAGCATTTCTTCAATACTCATATCCCACACCTCTTAAAGACATAGAAATTTTATCACAATCGAATAAGAAATAAAAGATTATTCTTTTATAATTTTATAAAAATTATATATATTCTATTATAATTCAAATCTTATATTAAAAATAAGAATAAAATACTATTATAAAAAATAAAAAAAGTGTTATAAAACACTTTTATTTTGTATATCCAAAATTCTTAAAGAATTCATTTTTAAAATCTAATAATCTATCATTTTTGATAGCTTCTCTAATATCATGCATTAGATTCTTTAAGAAATATAAATTATGATATGTAATTAATCTCATACCTAATATTTCTTCTGATTTAATTAAATGATTTAAATAGCCTGCGCTATATGTTTTACAAACATTACAATTACATTTTGGATCTAACGGTTCTTTCATATGAACAAATTTTTGATTTTTAACTTGTACCTTACCATAAGATGTGAACGCAGTACCATGACGAGCATTTCTTGTTGGTAAAACACAATCAAACATATCTATTCCATTAATAGAGCCCATAATTAAATCATCAGGTGAACCTACACCCATTAAATATCTAGGTTTATTTTTAGGCATTACATCTTTTAAGTATTCAAGCATTTCATACATTTCTTCTTTTGATTCACCAACAGATAAACCACCAATTGAATATCCTGGAAAATCAATTTTTGATAATTCTTCAATACAATGTAATCTTAAATCCTTGTTTCCTCCACCTTGAACAATTCCAAATAATGCTTGTGTATCTGGATTTTTATGAGCATCCTTACTTCTTTTAGCCCATCTTATAGTTCTATCAACAGATTCTTTCATATATTCATATGATGAATCAAATGGAGGGCATTCATCAAATGCCATAATTATATCCGCACCTAAATTATTTTGAATTTCAATTGATTTTTCAGGTGATAAAAATAATTTTTCTCCAGATTTATAATGTCTAAACATTACACCTTCTTCTGTAATTTTTCTTATATCAGATAAAGAAAAAACTTGAAATCCACCACAATCTGTAAGTAAGGCACCATCCCATTTCATAAAGCCTCTAATACCACCAAATTCTTTAACAACCTCATCACCTGGTTGAAGCCAAAGATGATAAGTATTACCTAAAATAAGTCCATCAGATACTTCTTTTATTTCAGATGGTATTAATGTTTTAACAGTTGCCTTAGTTCCAACAGGCATAAAAATAGGAGTCTCAAAATCACCATGTGGGGTATGTAATATTCCGTATCTAGCACCTGTTTGTTTACAAACATGCTTAAGCTCGTAATATACTGGCTCCATATTATTTTCTCCTAATTGATTGAATCTTTATATCATTTAAAGGCTTATCACTAAAATTAGTTTTAGAATCCGCAATTTTATCAACAACTTCTATTCCTTTAGTTACAACACCAAAGGCAGCATAAGCTCCATCTAGATGTGGTGCGTCCTTGTGCATAATAAAGAATTGGCTTGTCGCACTATTTGGATCGTTAGTTCTAGCCATAGAAATAACTCCTCTTGAATGCTTCAATAAATTCTTAACTCCATTTGAAATGAATTCTCCTTTAATCTTATCCTTAGATCCACCAATACCAAGACCCTTAGGATCTCCACCTTGAATCATAAATCCTTTAATAACTCTATGGAAAATTATTCCATCATAAAATTTTTGATCAACTAGCATCAAAAAATTCTCAACAGTTATTGGGGCAACACTAGGGAATAATTCTAATTCCATTACTCCATATGAACCCATATCGATAACAACCTTAGGATTATTTTCATTTAAATATTCGTTATAAGTCTTAAATTCCATTTTATTTCCTCCTTTATTTTATAAACATCGCATCACCGAATGAGAAAAATCTATATTTTTCTTTTACAGCGTGCTCATAAGCTTCTAATATAAATTCTCTACCAGCTAAAGCTGACACAAGCATAATTAATGTTGATTTAGGTAAATGGAAATTAGTAATTAAACAGTCGATAGCCTTAAATTTATATCCTGGATAAATAAAAATTTTAGTGCTATTACATTCTGCATGAAATCCATCATTATAATTTGCTTCTAATGTTCTTGTTGAAGTTGTACCAACAGAAATTATTCTTTTACCACTTTTTTTAGCTTCATTTAATCTCTTAGCTGCCTCTTCAGAAACAATATATAATTCACTATGCATATCATGCTTTTCAATATCTTCTTCCTCAACAGGTCTAAATGTACCTAATCCAACATGTAGTGTAACATATATTATTTCAATACCTTTTTCTTTTATTTTATCTAACAATTCACTAGTAAAATGTAATCCAGCAGTAGGTGCCGCAGCGGATCCTGGATTTTTAGCATAAACTGTTTGATATCTATTTTTATCTTCAAGTTTCTCATGAATATATGGTGGTAGTGGCATTTCACCTAATTTATCTAATATTTCAACTAAAATACCATCATAAATTAATTTAAATTGGCAAATACCCATATCACTTTTACTGATACATTCTGCCTTTAATTCACCATTACCAAAAGATATAACAGAACCAATTTTAACCCTTTTTTGAGGTCTAGCCAATGTTTCCCATACATTATTTCCTAAATCCTTTAATAATAAGATTTCAATAACTGCGTTAGTATCTACTTTATTACCATAAAGTCTTGCAGGTATAACCTTAGTATCATTTAAAACTAAAACATCATTAGGCGTTAAATAATCAATTATATCCTTAAAGCTTTTATCTTCAATTTGTTTTGTTTCTCTATCTAGAACTAATAATCTAGATTCACTTCTATCCAAAAGTGGAGTTTGTGCAATCAATTCTTTTGGTAGAAAATAATCAAAATCTTCAGTTTTTAACATTATGCAAAAATTCCTTTATAAAATTTTACTCCAAGCTTTTCATATGCCTTTTCAGTTGCGATTCTACCTCTATTACTACGCTTTATATAGCCTTCTTGTAATAAATAAGGTTCATAAACATCCTCAATAGTAGAAACCTCTTCAGATATAGTCGCCGCTAATGATTCAACGCCAACAGGACCACCCTTAAATATTTCAACGATAGCTCTTAAATAACGATAATCAGTATAATCTAATCCATCCTGATCTATACCAAGCTTTTTCAAAGCTTCTTTACAAATATCAAGCGAAATTACACCATTATTTTTAACATCAGCGAAATCTCTTACTCTTCTAAATAAACGATTAGCTATTCTTGGAGTTCCTCTACTTCTTAATCCAAGCTCAATTACAGCCTCATTATCAATTTTAGTATCATATACCTTAGCTGTTCTTGTCACAATTTCTTTTAAATCATTAGTTGTATAATAATCAAGTCTTAATACAACTCCAAATCTATCACGAAGTGGTGCACTTAAATCACCAAATCTAGTTGTCGCACCAACCAAAGTAAATGGTGGCAAATCAACTCTAATAGTTCTTGTTTGACTATCCTTACCAACAACTATATCTAAAACATAATCTTCCATAGCGCTATATAATACTTCTTCAACATATCTAGGAAGCCTATGAATTTCATCAATAAATAAAACATCACCTTCATTAAGTGTTGTTAAAACCGCAGCCAAATCTCCACTTCTTTCAATTGAAGGGCCAGAAATAACCTTAATATTAACACCTAATTCATTTGCGATAATTTGGGCTAAGGTTGTTTTACCTAATCCAGGAGGACCATATAATAAAACATGATCTAGTGCTTCATTTCTTTTTAAGGCAGCCTTAATATAAACATCAAGCATTTCTTTAGCTTCATTTTGGCCAATATATTCAGTTAATTTTTGAGGTCTTAAAGATAATTCAATTTCTTCTTCATTAACCTCTTTGTTAGGGTCTACGACTCTTTCATCTGCCATAATTACTTAACAAGCTTCTTTAAAGCTTCCTTTACTAAGGCTCCTTCATCAAGTGTTAAATCTAATTTTTCAATAACTTTACTAATTTCCTTTTTAGAATATCCTAACGCAATTAATGCTCCTTCAACATCATCAACTTTACTATTTTTAGGAATAGAATATGAATCAAAATTCAATTTACCAGCTAAATCTAAAATAATCTGTTGACTTGCCTTTTGACCAATACCAGGGAATTTCTTTAAATATTTATCATTATGTTCAGAAATAGCCTTACATATTTCATTAACAGTACCTGTTGCTAAAATAGATAATGCACTTTTAGGACCTATTCCTGAAACAGAGATTAATTTCAAAAATAATTCTTTTTCATCCTCTTCTAAAAAACCATATAATTCATTTGTATCTTCTTTAACATATTGATGTAAATAAATTTTATATTCTTTATTTAAGGAATAATTATATGGATTTGGAACAATAATTAAATAACCTATATTATTGTTTTCACAAATAATATTTTTAGGTGTAATTTTAGTAACTATTCCTTTAATATATCCGTACATTAAAAACCATCTCCATCAAAAAAATATTCAATATATAATATATCATATTTTTAGTAAAATATCTATTATATTTTAAATTAAAAAATCTTATACCTAAAAGAAATTTGAGAAATTTTTATTATAAATGATTAAATTTATAAATATTTTTAAAAATAGTTAATCAAGTAGCCTATAAAACTTTACTAAAATAAGAAAATCTATTATAATATAATAGATAATTTGTGAAAGGAGCCGATATAATGAAATTTTATGATAATATTACTTCTTTATATGAAGAACTTATTGGATTTATAAAAGAATATGAATCATTAGATGATAAAGCTCCTTTTAATAATACTATTTTTAGTGACATCATTAAGATTGTTTCTTCTTCTAAAGATTATTGTTTAGACCTAGAAAAAGAATTTGTTTCAAAAGTAGATAAATACTTAGTTGAAATTGATGAAAACTTCAAAGAATATAAGATAAGAGAAAAAACAATTAAAAATGATTTTAAAACTAAAATCAAAGAATTAAATAAATCATTTGATGAAAAAATCGATGAAATAAAAGCTATTGAAGCTAAAATGAAAGATGATACTTTAGCTAAAAATAACAATAATGATATGGATATAAATGTCTATATTAGTTCATCAGAACAAAATATTGAAATATTTAAACAGGAATTCATGGAAGAAAAAAAGAAATATGAATACCAAATTGAAAATGCTAAAGCATCATATACTAATTCTGTTGAAATGAATAATAATTCACTTGAAAGTAAATTAGAAAAGCTTGAAGAGGATTATCATTTATCATTAAAAGATTATGATAAGGAAACAGATCATATTATTTCAAGATATAATAAAGAAATTGAAAGAATCAATAAGCAATTAACTAAAACACAAAATGAATTCAATAAATTAAGTGAAGAACATAAAAAAGTTAAACATAATGAAACAATAGATTTAAATGATAAAATCAGAAAGCTATTTGAAGAAACTAATAAAAAGATTCTAGAAGAAAGAAAAAAATATACAGATAACCAAAAGCTATATCAAGAAGAAAAAGAAAAAAAGCATAATGAATACACTTTAGAATCTCAAAAAATATCAAAAGATTTCGTATTATCAATGTCATTTATTGAAGATGAA
>CAMJOZ010000046.1 GCA_946407635.1 uncultured Caryophanales bacterium | reverse complement strand
ATAAACCTTAAAGAAGGAGAATGTATAATCTTAAGTACAATTTGATTATACTAGGGTTATTATGAACGAAATCAAAACGAAGTTTATATTCGTTACAGGTGGTGTTGTATCTAGCTTAGGTAAAGGTATAGCAGCCTCATCAATAGGAAGAATATTAAAAAATAGAGGATTAAAAATTTTTATGCAAAAATTTGACCCATATATTAATATGGATCCAGGAACAATGTCACCTTACCAACATGGTGAAGTGTTTGTTACAGACGATGGAGCGGAAACTGATCTTGATTTAGGACATTATGAAAGATTTATTGATGAATCTTTAAGTCAAAATTCAAATATAACAACAGGTAAGATTTATTCAAATGTTATTTCAAAGGAAAGAAGAGGAGAATATTTAGGTGGTACTGTTCAAGTTATTCCTCATATAACTAATGAAATAAAGGATAAATTAAAAAAAGCTGCCATTGAGTCAGGTGCAGATATTGTAATAACTGAAATAGGCGGTACTGTTGGTGATATTGAATCATTACCATTTTTAGAAGCAATAAGACAAACAAGACGTGATTTTGGTTATGAAAACACATTATATATACATAACACATTAGTTCCATATTTAAAGGCGGCTGATGAGGTTAAAACAAAACCTACTCAACACTCAGTTATGGAATTAAGAAAAATAGGTATTCAACCAGATATTATTATATTAAGAACAGAAGTTCCTTTATCTGATTCACATAAAGAAAAGATAGCATTATTCTGTGATATAGATAAAGAAAATGTTATTGAAGCTTTAGATCAAAAGATTATTTATAATGTTGCCAAAAGCTTACATGAACAAAAAATTGATGATATTATTTTAGATCATTTTAAAATTACAGCAAAAGAAGCTGATATGACTGAATGGTATCAATTAATTGAAAGAATAGAAAATCTTAATGGTGAGGTTAAGATTGGTTTAGTTGGTAAATATTGTGGGCTACACGATGCTTATTTATCAGTAAATGAAGCACTAAAGGCTGCTGGATATTTTTTCTATAAAAAAATAGTAATCGATTATATCGATTCAAGTTTAATAACTTTAGATAATGTTAAAGATACATTAAAGGATGTAGATGGAATAATAGTTCCAGGTGGATTTGGAGATAGAGGAATTGAAGGAATGCTTATTGCGATTAAATATGCAAGAATTAACAAGATTCCATTATTTGGTATTTGTTTAGGTATGCAATTAGTATGTATTGAATATGCTAGAAATGTAATAGGATATAAGGATGCTAATTCTGGTGAATTTGATAGAAATACTAAGCATAATGTTATTGATTACTTAGATAATCAATACGATGGTATTAACATAGGTGGTACCTTAAGATTAGGCTTATATGATTGTCATTTAATTGATACAAACACAAAAACATATAAAGCATATCAAAAGACAGATATAAGAGAAAGACATAGACATAGATATGAATTTAATAATAATTTCTTAGATGTTTTAGGTAAAGATTTAATTATTACTGGTAAGAATTTACAAGGTAATTTAGTAGAAATAGTTGAATTAAAAAATCATCCTTGGTATGTTGCTTGTCAATTTCATCCAGAATTTTTATCAAGACCACAAAGGCCACATCCTTTGTTTAGAGATTTTATTGAAGCTGCTATAAATAATAAAAAGTAAGGTGAAGTATATGCAAGATTATCCAAATAGTCAAGGTCTATATGACCCTAGTTATGAGCACGATGCCTGTGGTATTGGTGCGATAGCTCAGATAAAAGGAATAAGAACACATAAAACAATTAAAGATGCATTAGATATTTTAATTCATTTAGAGCATAGAGGTGGAACAGGCGCTGAAGATAATTCAGGTGATGGTGCTGGTATTTTATTTCAATTACCTCATAAATTCTTTAAAAATGAAATTTTAGGATTTGATTTACCAGATGAATATGATTATGCAGTTGGTCAATTGTTTTTATCTGAAAATGAAATATTAAGAAAAGAAGAAATAGAATTAATCAATATTGGATTAGATTCTGTTGGTTTAGAAATATTAGGCTATAGAAAGGTTCCAGTTGATACTAAAGATATTGGTACATCTGCGCTTAAGGCTATGCCTTATATTGCTCAAGTATTTGTTAAAAGGCCTTCTGATATTGAAAGAGGATTACCTTTTGAAAGAAAGCTATATTTAGCTAGAAGAGTTATTGAAAAGATGGCTATTGAAAAGAATTCTAGATTATATTTCTGTTCTTTTTCATCTAGAACAATAGTTTATAAGGGAATGCTTGTATCAACACAGGTAAGAAATTTCTTTTTGGATTTACTTGATACTAAGGTTGAAAGTGCAATTGCATTAGTTCACTCAAGATTCTCAACAAATACTTTCCCTTCATGGGATAGAGCTCACCCAAATAGATTCTTATGCCATAATGGTGAAATTAACACTATTCGTGGTAATGTTAATATGGTTAGAGCAAGAGAAGGCTTATTTGAATCAGCTTATTTTGGTGATGATTTAAATAAGATTGTTCCAATCATTCCAAAGGAATCATCAGATTCTGCAATGTTTGATAACTTCCTAGAATTTATGTATTTAAATGGTAGAAGCCTTGAAGAAACTATCATGATGATGATACCAGAGCCTTGGGAAAAGGATACTGAAATGGATCCTGATCTTAAAGCTTTCTATGAATTCCATTCAACATTCCAAGAGCCTTGGGATGGACCTGCCTCAATCATATTCTCTGATGGTGTAAAGGTTGGTGCCTCATTAGATAGAAATGGCTTAAGACCATCTAGATATTATATTACTAAGGATAATTATTTAGTATTATTCTCTGAAACTGGCTCACTTCCAATTGATGAAGCTAATATCAAAGAAAAGAAGAGATTAGAGCCAGGTAAAATCTTATTAGTTGATACTGAAAAAGGCGAAATAATCTCTAATGATATTATTAAAAAGGAATATTCAGCTAAGAATCCATATGCTAAATGGAATAAGAAAATAATTAAATTAGACGATTTACCTAATGAAAAAGAAATTAAAGCTGAATATGATGTTGATTTATTAGAAAGACAAGTTGGATATACTTATGATGAATTAATGGAAAGCATTATTCCTTTCGCTACAACAGGCTCTGAAAAGGTTGTATCTATGGGTAATGATATGCCACTTGCTGTACTAATGAATAAGGAATTTAATTTATTCCAATTCTTTAAACAAAGATTTGCTCAAGTAACAAATCCACCTATTGATTCAATTAGAGAAGAAATAGTTATGTCTACATCAAATTATTTAGGATGCGAAGGAAACCTATTAAATCCAACAGAACAAAATGCATTTAGAATTAAAATAAATAATCCATTATTATCTAAAGAAGAATTCTATAAGATTAGAAATTCATATAAATATGGTATAAAAACAGAAATAGTATCTATTTCTTATGATTATAAGAATGAATCTATGGAAGAAGCTTTAAATAGAATATTTAGAGAATGTGATTTAAAGATTGATTCTGGTGCGTCAATTATTATATTGACTGATAGAAATCAAAAGGGAATTGCTATTCCTTCATTATTAGTTTCTAGTGCGATTCATCAACATTTAACAAAAACATCAAGAAGAACTCATGTTTCATTAGTTTTAGAGGCTGCTGAACCAAGAGATGTTCATCATTACGCTACTTTAATAGGTTTTGGTATAAATGCTATATATCCTTATTTAGTATATGAAACAATTGAATTATATACAAAAAGAGGATATATCAAGGAAAGCCTTGATAAATCATTAAAGAATTATGTTAATGGTGTTATGCATTCTATTTTAAAAATTATGGCTAAAATGGGTATTTCAACAATCCAATCTTATAATGGTGCACAAATATTTGAGTGCTTAGGCTTAAGTGATGATGTTGTTTCTAAATATTTCACTAATACACCATCTTCAATTGGTGGAATTGGTCTTAAGGAAATTGAAGAAAATACAATCAAAATTTATAATAATGCATTAGCTAGTAAAAAAGATACCTTAGAATCTAAGGGACTTCATGGATTTAGAAAGAATCAAATAGAACATATTTATGATCCACTTGCTATCATGCATTTACAATATGCGTGCCAACAAGGAAGCTATAATGAATATAAAGAATTTACTAAAATAATTGATAATAAGGTTATCAATCTTAGAAATACATTTAATTTAAAATATAATAGTCCTATTTCAATTGATGAGGTTGAATCTGTAGATGAGATTGTTAAGAGATTTAAAACCGGTGCGATGTCATATGGTTCTATATCTAAAGAAGCTCACGAGTGCATGGCAATTGCAATGAATAGACTTCACGCTAAATCAAATACTGGTGAAGGTGGAGAAGAAAGAGAAAGATATAATATCTTAGAAAATGGTGATTCTAAGTGTAGTGCAATTAAGCAGGTTGCTTCAGGTAGATTTGGAGTTACTATTGAATATTTAACAAACGCAATTGAAATTCAAATTAAAATGGCTCAGGGTGCTAAACCAGGTGAAGGTGGACAATTACCAGGTACTAAGGTATTTCCTTGGATTGCTAAGGCAAGACATTCAACTCCTGGTGTATCATTAATATCACCACCTCCTCATCATGATATTTATTCAATTGAGGATTTAGCACAATTAATATTTGATTTAAAGAATGCTAATAGAAATGCTAGAATTTCAGTTAAATTAGTTTCTGAATCAGGTGTTGGTACAATTGCTGCAGGTGTTGTTAAGGCTGGTGCGAATACTATCTTAATTTCTGGTTATGATGGAGGTACAGGTGCTGCACCTAGAACATCAATTTATAATGCTGGTATTCCTTGGGAAATAGGTTTAGCTGAAACTCATCAAACATTAGTTATGAATGGCTTAAGAGATAGAGTAAGACTAGAAACTGATGGTAAGCTATTAACTGGTAAGGATTTAGCTATTGTTATTTTACTTGGCGCTGAAGAATTTGGTTTTGCAACAGGACCATTAATTGCTATGGGCTGTATAATGATGAGAGTATGTAATTTAAATACATGTCCAGTTGGTGTTGCTACACAAGATGAAAAATTAAGAGCTAGATTCAAAGGTAAGCCTGAGTATGTAATGAATTTTATGAAATTTATTGCATCAGAATTAAGAGAATATATGGCACTATTAGGATTTAGAACAATTGATGATATGGTTGGTCATACTGAATTATTACAATTAAAAGATCAATTTAAGGATAGAATTGATCCTAAGAAGATGCTATTTAATAGAGATGTTGTAAATAAAGAAAGTATTTTTAAAGCATATAAAGCTAATGATTTATCTAACACAGTTGATTATAGAATGTTATTACCATTATGTAAGGATGTTATTTTAGGTGGCTTAAGTAAAAGAGTTGATCTTGAAATCTCAAATGTTAATCGTTCATTTGGTACTATGTTATCTAATGAAATAACTAAGATTCATGGTGATAAGGGATTAAATGATGAATCAATTATTATCAATGCTTATGGTAATGCAGGTAATTCATTTGGTTGCTTATTAACAAAAGGTGTTACCATTAATGTTTATGGTGATGCAAATGATTATTTTGGTAAATCTTTATGTGGTGGTAAATTATCAGTAATACCACTTAAAGAATCAACAATTAAGCCTGAAGAAAATATCATTTGTGGTAATGTTGCACTATATGGTGCGACATCAGGAGAATGCTATTTAGAAGGTATTGCTGGTGAAAGATTTGCTGTAAGAAATTCTGGTGCGACTGTTGTTGCACTTGGATGTGGGCAACATGGCTGCGAATATATGACTGGTGGTGTAGCAGTTATATTAGGTTCTATTGGTAGAAACTTTGCTGCTGGTATGTCTGGTGGTATTGCATATATTTATGGTAAGAATAATAAGAAATATATCAATGATGAATTAGTATCTATTTTAGATTTAGATAGTGATGATGAAATCAAATTAAAACAAATATTGAAGAATCATATTTCACATACTAATTCAAAATATGTTTCTAATATTTTAAAGAATTTTAATAAGGATGATTTTATCAAAGTATTACCTAATGATTATGCAAAGATAATGAAATTTATTGATGAATATAAAAAATCAGGATCATTAAATCCTGAGCTTGATGCATTCAATAAATTTATGGAGGTGAGATAATGGGAAAGCCTACAGGTTTTATGGAATTTAAAAGACTTAATAAGGATGAAATTAAAGTAGAAGATAGAATTAAAAACTTTAATGATTTCCATATTCCGTTTAATTTAAAGGTTCAACAAGAACAAGCTTCTCGTTGTATGAATTGTGGTGTTCCATTTTGCCAATCTGCAATGAAGGTTAATAATAAAAATGTTGGATGTCCATTATCAAATCTAATTCCTGAATGGAATCATTTAATTTATTTAGGATTGTATGAAGAGGCTTATAAAAGACTTGAAATGACTGCTCCATTTCCTGAATTTACAGGCAATGTATGTCCAGCACTTTGTGAAGCTTGTTGTTCATGCTCAATAAATGATGATGCAGTAGGTATTAGAGCTAATGAATTATTCTTAATTGAAGAAGCATATAAGAATGGTTGGATTAAGCCTAATAGAGATATTAAAAGAAATGGTAAGAAGGTTGCTGTAATTGGTTCTGGTCCAGCTGGTTTATCATGTGCTAAAAAATTAAATGATAATGGATTTTTAGTAACTGTATATGAAAAAAGTGATAGATTTGGTGGACTATTAATGTATGGTATACCAAATATGAAACTTGAAAAACATATAATCGAAAGAAGAATTAATCTATTAAAAGATGAAGGAATTGTATTTATTAAGAATACTAAAATAGGCACTGATTTAGAAGTTTCTAAATTATTAAAGGAATATGATGATGTTGTATTTGCTTGTGGTACATCTGCCCCAAGACCTTTAGTTGCTAAAGGTAGTGATGCTAATGGTATATTATATGCTGTAGACTTTTTAAAGGAAACTACTAAAAATTTATTAGAAGAAAAAGATTTTAAATATGATCTAAATGGTAAGAATGTAATTATAGTTGGTGGTGGTGATACTGCGAATGATTGTTGCGGTACAGCTGCTAGAGAAAATGCAAAATCAGTTGTTGAGCTTGAAATAACAAAGGAACCACCACTAGAAAATACACTTCCTTGGCCTAATTATCCTAATAAAAAGAAAACAGATTATGGTGTATTTGAATGTAACACTATTTATGGTAAGGATATTAGAAGATATGAAACAACAATAGATGAGGTTATTAAAGATAAGTATAACAACATTGTTGGTGTTAATATTAAAAAGGTTAAATTTGAAAATGGTAAATTTGTCGATGTCCCAAATACTATTGAATATTTACAATGTGATTATTTAATTATCGCTATGGGATTCTTAGGAACTAGTGATAGTGATGCTTTAAGCTATGGTATTAAAACAAATAGAAATAGAATTAATCTTAACGGTTTTAATTATGATAATAATATTTATGTTTGTGGAGATATGAAAAATGGACAATCTTTAGTAGTCGTTGCTATAAAAGATGGTATTGATTGTGCAACAAAAATTATAGAAAAGTATAGGTAATTTATATGGAAAAGAAAGCTTTTGTAACTAAAGAATTAATTGAAAAGATTACTAAAACATATCCTACACCATTTCATATTTATGATGAAAAGGGAATAAGAGAAAATGTTAGAAGATTAAAGGAAGCTTTTTCTTGGAATAAAGGATATAAAGAATATTTTGCTGTTAAAGCTACTCCAAATCCATATATTTTACAAATATTAAAAGAAGAAGGATGCGGAGTTGATTGCTCTTCTTTAACTGAACTTATGTTATCAGATGTTGTTGGTTTTAAGGCTGATGAAATTATGTTTTCATCAAATGTAACACCAAAAGAAGATTATGTTTTAGCAAGACAATTAAATGCTTATATTAATTTTGATGATATTACTCATATAGATTATTACAAAGATTTAGCTCCTTTTTCTGAAACTATGTGCTTAAGATATAATCCAGGCGGAGATTTTACATTAAATAATGAAATAATGGATACACCTAAGGATGCTAAATATGGTATGACTAAAGAACAGATGAAAGAAGCTATCCTAAAATTAAAAAAATATGGTGTTAAAAATTTTGGTATTCATGCTTTTTTAGCATCTAATACTAAAGATAATGGATATTATCCTAAATTAGCATCAATATTATTTAATTTAGCTGTAGAATTAAAAAAATCATGTGATTGCCATATAGCATTTATTAATTTAAGTGGTGGAGTTGGAGTTGATTATAGACCTGATGAACCAAGAAATGATATTAAGGTAATAGGTGAGGGTGTTAAAAAAGCATATGAAGATATATTAACACCTGAAGGTATGGATGATGTTAAAATCTTTACTGAATTAGGTAGATTTATGCTTGCTCCATATGGACATTTAGTTGCTAAAGCAATTCATGAAAAGCATATATATAAAGAGTATATTGGTTTAGATGCTTGTGCAGCTAATTTAATGAGACCAGCAATGTATGGTGCTTATCATCATATAACTGTATTAGGTAAAGAAAATTTAAAATGTGATCATAAATATGATGTTACTGGTGGATTATGTGAAAATAATGATAAATTTGCCATAGATAGGATGTTACCTAAAATCGATATTGGTGATTTTATCGTTATTCATGATACTGGTGCTCATGGATTTAGTATGGGATACAATTATAATGGTAAGCTAAGATCAGCTGAATTATTATTAAAGACAGATGGAAGTGTAAAATTAATAAGAAGAGCCGAAACTCCAGAAGATTATTTTAGAACACTTGATCTAGATTCATTTAAAAAACAAAAATAAGAGCCATTTGGCTCTTTTTTTCTCAAAAAATGGCTTTATTAAAATATTTTTCTCAATTTAATTCTTATTGAAATGGTAGAATTTTAATGTTATTATGAACTTTGGTTTAGAGGGATTAATATGAATTTAAATGAGACATTACAATACTATTTTGGCTATGATAATTTAAAATTAGAACAAGAAAAAATAATCAATTCAATTTTAGATAATAAGGATACAATTGGATTACTTCCAACAGGCTATGGTAAATCCATTACATTTCAATTACCAGCGTTAATACTTCCAGGAATCACTTTAGTAGTATCTCCACTTATTGCCTTAATGCAAGACCAGGTTATTAATTTAAAAAATAAACAAATTAAAGCTGAATATATTAATTCTTTACAAACAGAATTAGAACAAGAATTAATATATCAAAAAATAAAAAGTGGTAAGGTTAAAATATTATATGTTTCAGCTGAAAGATTAAAAACAAATAAATTTATTAATATAATGAAGAATATTGAGATATCTTTATTTGTATGTGACGAAGCACATACATTATTATGGAGTGAGGATTTTAGAGAAGCTTTAGGAGAGATACCTAAATTTATTAATTTATTACCTAAAAGGCCTAAAATGCTTGCTTTAACAGCAACAGCTACTAATGATACTATTATTAAAATAGAAAAATTATTAGAATTAAGAAATCCTAATATTATTTTATGTGGTTGTGATCGAGAAAATATATTTTATAAAATAGTTAAAACAAATGATAAGGATAGAGATTTATACTTTTATTTAAAGAATAAAATAAACATTCACATATTAATTTATTGCTTAACAATTAAGCATGTAACATATGTTTATAATTATTTAAAAGAAAAAGGCTTCAATTGTTTAATGTATCATGGAGCCTTAGATAGTAAAGAAAAGAAAAAGATATTAGAACAATATAAAAATCATTTTGTTGATATTATAGTTTGTACAAATGCTTTTGGTATGGGTATTGATATTCCAGACATTAGATATGTTATTGAATATGATTTGCCACAATCTATTGAAGACTTTTCACAACAAACAGGTAGAGCATCAAGAGATGGCGAAAAAGGAGAAGCTTTAGTATTATTCAATATCAATGATATAAAAACTATTAATTATTTTATTGATAATATTGAAGATATGAATAAGGATTCAAAAGAATTAAAAAGAATAAAGGAAAGTAGAAGATATAAATTAGATAAAATGATTAAATTATGTATTTCATCTAAATGTATTCATAAAGAAATATCTGAATATTTCGGAATTAAATTTAAAAATAGATGTAATATGTGTTCAAACTGTGTAAATAAAAAATATCTATTTTAGATTATAGTTTCTGTCTTTAAATTATCCTCATGTTGCTAAATAGACATAATTATGCTATAATTATGCAAGAAAGAGGGTATTGATATGCAAATTTTACCAATTAAAGATTTAAGAGATACAAATAAAATTTCAGATTTATGCAATGAATCTAACGAGCCAATTTTCATAACAAAAAATGGCTATGGAGATATGGTTGTTATGAGTATTAAAACATATGAAGAAAAACTTGAAAGAATTGAAATGTATGAATCAATTTTAGCTGGCCTTGCAAATATAGAAGACGGAAAAATCAAAGATGGGAAAGGTTCTATTAAGGAGTTAAAAAACAAGTATGGCTTATAGCTATGATTTAACAGAGTTAGTAATAATGATATTGATGAAACTTTAAATTATATAATAAATAAATTGTATAATAAAAATTAGATAAGGAAAATCAAGTATTAATTTAATAATTTTCCATATGA
>CAMJOZ010000045.1 GCA_946407635.1 uncultured Caryophanales bacterium | reverse complement strand
TTAATTGAATAATAAATCATTTGTGTCATATCAGCTGTAAATAAACCATAATTTATATATTTAAAGAATGGTGATTCATTTGTAATCTCAATCTCAGGACATCCTGCAAAGGGATTATTACCCATTTTCTTTACATTCTTTGTGATTGTAATCTTTTTCAAGTTCTTACAATTATAGAATGTATCGCCACCAAGATTAATTAAAGATTCTGGCAATACAACTTCTTCAATATATTGGTTATCCCAAAATGCACATGATTCGAGTTCTACTATACCTTCAGGGATAATAACCTTTTTATCAGTTCCTTTATAAGATATTAGCTTGTCACCTGATACAACAAAATCCTTATCACATACTATATCCTTTTTATTATACAGATTATAAGTGTTTTGTTTTGTATCATTTTCAAAGATGCCATATTCATATTCATGCTTAGTGTAATCAATAATTTTTGTATTTCTTTCAATAACACCACTAATTAATCTAGATTCATATCTAATAGAATAAAATGTATTATCTTTGGGTGATATATCATCTTGTGAATCGATATTGCCCCATTCGTAGCATCTAATATATAGATTTTTACAATAGATATCATATTCATTATCTTCCTGTAGGATAATTTCTTCTGGTGTATATCCCATAGTTAATAATTTATCTATACATTCTAAAATAACAAAATCTTTGTGGCTATTTAATCTAAATGTATGACTAATTCTTTCTTCATCATCAATATATGTAATTTTATCTAGATTAACGAATCCTTCATTAATTTCTATTGATAATGTGCAATTAGAATATTCCTTTGTATAAATATTCTTCTTTGTTTCAAAAAATCTTAATGCTGTATAAAGTGCTGTATATTTGAAATCTCTTGATATTCTTAAATCTGCTAAATTAGTCATTTGCTTCACCTAATCTTTCTATAATTGTATTTACTATTTCTTCTGGATTTAATTTTCCTGTATCAATTACCATGTATGGTAATTTTTTTAATTCACAGAAATAGATCATTCTTTCATATGCTGCCTCAGCAAGCTTAACTTTAGATAAATCTCTATCATTGATATTTCTAGTTTTAAGTCTAGCTTCTATTACCTCTGGTTTAGCATATAAAATTACTGTTAAAGTTGGTTTACCAATTTTCTTTAAAACAAGGTTATAAATATCCATATTATCCTTAGTACCACTCCAACAATAATTAGATACAATATGTCTATCTGTAACGATATCTTGATCTTTAAATTGGTTATAGGTAAATATATTATTTAACCCATAGTACCAAGCAGTAAAGTTTCTATCAGGATTTGCATTTACAAGCTTTGCAATTCTTTGATATTCCTCTTTACTTCCATATAAATATTGGAGTCCTTTTTCTACGAATATAAATCCAAGTCTTTCAGCTAATAATTTACATGTAGTAGATTTCCCTACTCCATCCATTCCTTCAATTGCTATATGCTTCATCCCTAGTTAGCCCTCCTTGCTTTAACTTCATTCTTCTTACCTTTGGTAAATCCATCTAATATTTCAAGATAACCTGATACTCTTCTGATTCTTGTTATATTATTTGATTTACACTTAGGACAGATATCAAATACACCTGTTGTCCCACAATTGTTGCAAACATCTTTAGGGAAATTAAAACCTAAATAATGAGTACCTGCTTCTGTTGCAATATTTAAATACTCTAACAGGCCTTCAACATTTGAAAGTGGTGCTTCACCAAGTTCAATATATGTTATACATCCACCATTACAATATTCATGGAATAATCCTTCCATTTGGATTTTCTTATAACCTGGAAGCTTTGAATCAACATCAATATGGAATGAATTAGTATAGAAACCTTTTGAGAATATATCTACCTCTGGTTTATATAATTCTTTATCTATATCAATGAATCTTCCGCTAATAAGTTCCCCAGCTGTTGCAAGTAATGAGAAATTTAAATTATATTCATTTCTTAAGAAATCAACATAATCTCTCATATGTTTTACAATACCTAAAGCATACATATAGCTTTTTACATTCTCATAATACTTATTACCAGTTAATACTTGAACTGCTTCACCCAAACCAATAAAACCAATAGATAGTGTTCCATGCTTAAATACATCTTCTAAATTATCTCTATCAAATGATTCGCACCATAGTTGAGTTTCCAAATTAGTTGGGAATTCTTCTTTTTTTAATTTACAAAGCTTCTCATATCTATCTAATAGAATTTGCTTAGTAATCATTGCTACAACATCCCATGATTTCATGAAATGCTCCACTTTATAATCAACATCTTTATCTCTAAAATCTTTATCAATTTCTAAAGCAATTTTAGGTAAATTAATTGATATATTAGCAATGTTTCCTCTTCCTACAGCACCTTCACAACCAAATTCATCTTGAACTATTCTAGATCTACATCCCATGATAGCAAGCTTTTCAGGATCAATATTTTGGTTAGGTTTACTATCACATAGGATATACGTTGGAATCATCTTCTTTGCTGTTACTGTTAAGGATTTTTCTAATAATTTATGATTAGGTGTTTCCTTCTCAAAGTTGATCCCAGATTTAACCTTAAATACAATATTAGGCTTAAATACTAAATCATTAGTACTTCCAAATTCATCTAATAATGTATATGCAATGAATCTTGATATATCACTTTTAGCAAGACCGATATTAAATGTAATATAGTAGCTTGTTTGACCCATTCTTGTGTGATTACCATTACACCATAGGATTAATTCTCTCATTAAAGATTTAATTAATTCTTTATTAGAATTGGTTAATTTAATATCTAACTTATATAGCATATCTGCCATTTCATTATCAAAATTAGCAAATGCCATACCACCTGATTGTTCATTACCAATCTTAGTAAATAATCCTTTTATTAATTCAAACAAATGAATTATTCTTCCACTATCTGATATAATTGATTCAAATTCTTCAATTGGAAAATGATTAACTAAATTAAATGCTAAGCAATTATAAGTTAATCCATAAGCATCTAAATCATGGATATGAATATATCCTTCTCTATGAGCTTTTGCCCATCTATTTGGCAATGAATTTAATATGTCTTCTTTAAATTTCTTTTCACCAATGTTATACACATTTCCTACATAGCTTGTTCTATTAGCTGCATTATCATTATTTAACTGTTTCATTTTACTTTACCTCCATAAATTCTTGGTTTGATGAACCAACGAATGGTTTAATTGTAGTTTTTAATCTTTCGATAAATGGACCACATTTTAAATACTTAATTTTTGTTTTTATTTCATTAGGTACATCTTCTTTTTGATGTCCTGTATAAAGAGCTATATCAAAACCATCTAGTTTATTAATTAATTCAATTAATGCTTCTTTTTGAAATAATGGTTCTCCACCAGTAATTGTTATTTTATTACTTCTCATTTTTGATTTAAGTTCACTTACTAAATCATCAATTTCTACTTCAATACCTTTAGCAATATCCCATGTTGATTGATTCTGACATCCAGGACAGTGTATATCACAGCCCTGAAGGAATAAGTCAGTTCTTATTCCTGGACCATCAACTAAGCTATTATCATATCTTATACTATTAATTACTATTTTCATTAGAATGCACCTCCTAATTTGAAGGATGCAATAAGGATTTTTTCCTTTTTCTTTTTATATTCAATTCTTGCTTTTCTTTTAAGAATATCATCTGCTGTTTTAATATGTCTTATTTTGTTTTGAGTCTCATAATAATGAGGATCGTCTAATACTCTGTCAGACATGTCTATTAAGTTTTGTTGTTGAACATTTTTACATTGTAGATAACCATCTTCGTTATTTTTCTTATTTATTTCAACAAATTCTTCATAAGTAATTTTTTCACAATCTAGAATTGCATCTCGATGCTGGTGTTTTACTCTTGGAATCCATCTTGCCTTTTCCGCTGCTTCCTTACCATCTCTTGCTTTAACCGCAAATGTAATTGGTACATATTTCTTCTTTCCTAAATGTCCACACTTTGCTACTACCTTGAAATATTTTGTCATATTGAATCACCTTTCCTTTACATCTTCATTTTCCCAAATTATTGAGTTTGCAAATAGTGACAAAACTGTAGGGGTATTTCCCACCTTTAGTTCATCACTTCCGATGCACTTTTATTTTCTTACGAATTCAGGTTTCAAAATAGTGACAGAAATGTAGGGTAATAAAAAAAGGAACTCCTAATTATTTAGGAATTCCTCCAAATCCATATCAAAGAAATCTAAAATGCGGTCCATAGTTTCTGCTTTCACAACACCGTTGGAAATCCATCTTCTAATAACCTCATCATTAATATAACCCATTTCATCAGCGAATGCTGCTTGAGTCATACCCTTCTCCTTGATTCGAATTTTTAATGCTTTGCCGAATCTCTTCGCCAAAGGTTCTCTTTTTGTTGTCATATGCAATTTCCTCCTTTGCGAAGATAATTGCTTACCAATGCTCCAGAGTTTACATATTAACTTGAGAACATCCTAATTATAGCAAAAAAAAGACTAGATATCAAAAATCTAGTCCTAATTTCAAAAATTATAAATAATCTTTCATCTTTTCTTTATATTCATCATAAGGTGCTAATTTCTTACCAAAGACATCAAATATTAACGTAACCTCTTGCCCAGTTAATAAGTTTTTACCAACAAATAATATAAAAGTACCATACATACAATACATATTTGCGGTTGCAAAGAAAATACCAATTGTTAATCCAGCAAACATTAATTCGAATATAGTTGCAAAAGCAGCAATTGCACCGCTAGAAAAAATCCAAATTGATATTATATTAGCTATAACTGCAATATATGAAATTCTTCTAAACCATCTAAATCTCTTCTTTTCCTGATTAGTATCTCGCCATGTTCCATCTTGATCTCTTATGAAAATAGTATTTGAATGATACATTAAATCACTATCAACCATTCTCTTTTTCAATTTAAATGAATATGATAAAAGAATGCACGCAAATACCAACCATATATTTTCGAACAATGTAAATGTAGAATACAATTTAAATGCTATAGATGTAAGAATAGTCGAAATAACGCCAACACCTATTAGTGCTATTACAAGAATATTAAATATTATTTTTGCTTTATTAAACTCAGCATGTGTCCCAAACCAAACATGTATCTTCTTGGATGATTTAACAAAATCTCTTAATATTTGTTGATTTGAAACTTGTTGCTGTGGTTGATTATTTACAACAACATTTTGATTATCTGTTTGCTGCTTACTAAGATTATTCAATAAGTCTATTATTTGCTGATTCTGAGCTTGAGTGATTGACTGTGAAGTTTCAATGGAATCTAATCTATCATACACACTTTTTTGAGGCTTATTTTCCATTCTTCAAAGCCTCCAGTTTTCTTCTTTCAACAGATAATTCTTCATCAGTTATCTCACGACCATCAATTAATTTTGATGTTCTTCTAGCAATAATTCTATTTTCCACTAAATAATCTTGCATATTATTTAACATATCAATAGTCTTATTAAGTTTTTCTTCCATTGAATTTAACTTAATATCTTTAAGTATGCTTATTTGTGATTGTAATATTCTATTTTGCTCATCTAAGTTATTGATAGCAATATCTTTTTCTGATAAAAGGGATTTATATAATAATAAGTCTTGTTCAGATAACTTATTAGAATATATTGAATCCTGCAATTCTTCTTTTAGTCTTGCAACTTCAGTCTTATATTCGTTATTTAATCGTTCAGTTTCTCCAAAGATTTCATTATAATAATTAGCATCAAAATTTATTCTTATTCCTTTTATATAATCTATATAATAATTTATAAAATCATAATATACTTTTAAATAATTAATTACAGAATCAATACCAAGCCATTTTTCTTTCTTATGCTTATGATCGTTACACTTCTTTATGTAATCACCAATCTTATTATATGTAAAATCATCTAACTTTAATGTTACCTTCAAAAAAGAAACAATTAGTTTTTCGTTTTTTACTAAATGACCACATGTTCTAGAATCATCATATTCAATGTTTTGCTCATCTAAAATATATTTAATTGTAGCTTCTAACAAATCTAAATATGAATCATAAAAAGAATTGCTTTTAGACTTAATATTTCTTTCTAATGTTAAATATCTATTTGTTAAAAAGTCTGTAAATAATTTCATTTTTTATGACTCCTTTCATATTTTTCAAGCATATCTCGAAACACATCCAATCTATTAGTTCCACCGTTTTCCATCCAGTCAAGATTCTTATTATTCATTGTTTCTTCTGGCATACTCAAATAATATCGGTATATGTATGGATTATTATAAAAATCTTTGTAAACATTACCTAATATTTTTTCAAATAAAACTATAAAAATAGTTCTATTAATTCCACCATTCTTTTCACAATAGTTTATTAGTTCATTAAAAGGCGAATTATTTATGTTGTTTATCAGTCTTTTAGTAATATCTTCTTTCTTATCATATATACTTTTTACAGATTCATAATTGGCTTTTGACCACGCTTCATAATATATTGAATCAATAATTTTCATAGGATTATTAAAACCAATTATTTCTTTTGATTGAGACAACAAAAGTGAATTAACATAAATTAAATCCTCATCAGTTAGCACCTTAGGATTATAAATAAATATGTCATCAGGACATTTTAGCAATGGACCATATTTATATTTATTTTTTGGAACATCAAACAATTCTATATTTTGAATTTGAGCAGGCCAAATATCTGGTCTATCCAAAATTTTGATTTTATCGTATATACCAAACTCATCAACAGTTGTAACTTGCATTTTATAATAAAGTTTAAAAAATGGATTAATCATCACTAATAATCTATTAGAACTAATATTAAAAACATTATAGTTTTCATACATAATATCATTTGAAGCCATTAAACCGACATAACCAAATTCTTTTGCTTCAACATGTTCTAATAAATATGACATTTTTGAAATGTCCAAACCACCAGTAAGCATATGAAATCCCTCATATTCAGAACACATTCCACTATCACTTAAAATAAACTCTTTATCCTTAGGTGCATCCCAAAAAGATATGTACGATTCCAAGAAAGGCATTCCCCAAGCTAACATTTCTCTTGTCGCTAATGGATTATGATAGATATCTTTAATATTTTTTGTTACAGCATAAACCTTTAAAGTTCTTTGATATAATTCATGATTAGATATTTTTAGACTTTTTGTAGAAGGCATTGAACTATAATCAAATCCTATTATTTTTTGAATATCAATATAACGATTCGCTTTATTTTCAAATTCATATAATAAATTACAATAGAAATCTTCGTCTAGAGTTCTTACACTACACAACAAAGTGTATCTTTTTATTGTTTCTAATTCATCTCTTGTTAACTCTATTATTTTATGATTACTTATTTTTTCATTCAATATATTAGCAACTTTACTTTCAATATTATAATTCATTATTTTTTCAAGTTCTTCATCGAATATATCTTCCTTGTAAAATACTTTATGAGGGCGTTTACTCTCATCGATTGTTCCTTGTTTTATATCAAAAACATTAATGGCAGATGAAAAACTTTTAATTATAAATTGAGAAACATAATGATTTTTCATCCATATCACCACCAAAAACATATTTAGATTATTTTAACATAATTTCTATATACAATAAAACTAATACTTCATCAATATTGTTTTAATTTTATATTTCTTGAATATTTCTACTAAACAATCGTTCATTTGCTTTGCCTTTTGCTCATAATCATTCAATTCATCGACAAATTTATCAACATCTTCTAAACAATCTAATTCATTTTCAAGTAGTTTTTCTTTAAAACATCTATGAGCTAAATAGTCACGATATTGTTTAATATCTTTTAACAAATCTATATCAATATCTTTTAAATATTTTGATTTTTTTACTTCTTTTACAAGATTACCAAAAGTTAGTTTTGTTAATTTATCAAATTTGATATTAATTTTATCTTTTATTCTTATTATATCATCACTAGAAAATATCTTTTTTTCTTCCTTTTCAAATTCTTCAATTGATATTATATTTGCTATATTATATTCTACCATTTGAACAGTGTGAAAAATACATCCAATCCTTGAATATAATTCTCTCCATACAACTTCACCATCAATTTGTGGATCATCTTTATTTAGCCAATACAAATATTTACTTTTATCAATCATATTTAGGTCATCTCCTTAAATAATATAAACCATTTTATAAATTAAGCCATTCCCCTATATGAAGAATGGCTTAATAAAATTAATTATAATATTTATTTAATCTTTCTTTAATTGCTAAAATGAATTCTTTAGAATTAACAGATTTAACCTTAACACCACTATCAACTAAATTAACTAAATCCTTTGTCATAATACCATCAAGTAATGTTTTAACACATGAAGCTTCTAGATTATTAGCGAAATTTACTAATTCAGGTAAATTATCCATTTCTCCACGCTTTCTTAAAGCTCCACTCCAAGCATAAATAGTTGCTATAGGATTTGTAGAAGTTTCTTCACCCTTTAAATATTTATAATAATGTCTAGTTACAGTTCCATGAGCTGCCTCAAATTCATAATTTCCATCTGGTGAAACTAATACAGATGTCATCATAGCTAAGCTACCAAAAACAGTTGAAACCATATCACTCATAACATCACCATCATAATTCTTTAAAGCCCAAATGAAGCCACCTTCACTTCTAATTACACGAGCAACAGCGTCATCAATTAAAGTGTAGAAATATGTAATTCCTAATTCTTCAAATTTAGCTTTATAACAATTATCATAGATTTCTTGGAATTTTAATTTAAATGTTTGATCATATTTCTTAGAAATAGTATCTTTTGTTGAAAACCATAAATCTTGTTTAGTATCTATTGCATATTTAAAACAAGAATGAGCAAATGATTCAATTGAAGAATCCTTATTATATAATCCTTGTAAAACACCAGCACATTCAAAATCATAAATTGTTTGTCTTTGTGTTTCGCCATCTACTGAAGTATATAATAATTCAGCCTTACCTGGTTTTTCAATTCTAAATTCAGTATCCTTATAAACATCACCATAAGCATGACGAGCAATAGTTATTGGCTTTTTCCAGTTTTTAACAACTGGCTTAATAGTATCAATAATAATTGGAGCTCTGAATACAGTTCCATCTAAAATAGCTCTTATTGTACCATTAGGACTCTTCCACATTTCACTTAAATTATATTCTTCAACTCTTTGCTTATTAGGTGTTATAGTTGCACACTTTACGGCAACACCATATTTTTTAGTTGCGTTTGCAGAATCAATTGTGATTTGGTCTTTTGTTTCTTCTCTTTTCTTTAAACCTAAATCATAATATTCTGTTTTTAAATTTACGAATGGTAATAAAAGTTCATCTTTGATCATTTGCCAAAGAATTCTTGTCATTTCATCTCCATCCATCTCCACTAGTGGAGTTTTCATTTCTATTTTTTTCATAATTTCAATACCTCCGAAATCATTACTAATTATAAAATATAATATTATTATTTACAAATAATAATTTAAAATTGTATTGCTATTTCTTTATTTTATCACCAATAAATGATATAATATTTTTAGTTATTTAGGATGGTGATAAAATGGCTGTTTTAGAATCTGGAGAAAACTATTTAGAAGCTATTTTAATGATATCAAGAGAAAAAGAAAATGTTCATGCGATAGATATAGTAAATAATTTAGGTTTTTCTAAACCATCAGTATCAATAATGTTAAAAAAGTTAAAAGACGAAAAATATATTGATATAGATGAAAAACAAAATATTACACTTCTTCCTGAAGGATTAAAAATCGCTGAAAAAATATTAGAAAGACATGAAATATTAACAGATATTTTAGAATATTTAGGAATAGATCCAAAAATAGCTGAAGATGATGCGTGTAAAATAGAACATGATTTATCTGATGTTACTTTCGATGCAATCAAAAAAATGTATGAAGAAAAAATTAAGGGCAACAAATAAAAGTTGCCCTTTGATTTTTAGTTATTCAATTTTAAAAAAATTAATTCAGCGAAAGCAATAATACCGTCTCGAAGATGTAATCATAGATGGGCGACTTTGGAAAATAACTCCTATTTTATTCTCCTATTTTTATATATTTTTTAGGAGATTGATTAACAAATTAGGTGAATATATATTTAGTTATAATTTAAATCTTTCTTTTAAATGTTTTATTGAAGATTCAATATTATTATCTGAAATATAAGGAACAATTTCCTTTATTACTTCTATATCTTTATCCCACCACTTTAATTTCAATAATAAATCGATGTTTTCTTTATCGAATCTATATCTTTTAACTTCAGCTGGATTACCAACAGCAATACCATATGGCGGAATATCTTTAGCAACTACTGCATTAGCACCAATAATCGCACCATCTCCAATATGAACACCTGGCATAATTACAGCATTTTGACCAATCCATACATCATTACCTACAATGGTATCTCCTTTATTGCCTCGTTGTCCAAACGGTCTAGATAAGCCTTTAAATTCATCAATTATTTCAAATGGATATGCAGTTAGAGAGTCAAGCATATGATTAGCACCATTCATTACAAATTCAACACCCTTAGCAATCGAACAAAATTTGCCAATGATAAGCTTATCACCAATAAAATCATAATGATGAGTAACATGTTTTTCAAATGATTCTGGACCATCTTCTGAATCGTCATAATATGAATAATCACCAACAATTATATTAGGATTAGTCACAACACTTTTAATATAACAAAACGATTTAAAGTTTGCATTTGGATAAATTGGTTTTATTTCTTTATTAACCATATTTTTACTCCTCCTTTATTGATGATACCAATAAACTTCTTAGACCTGTTTTCTATTTTTTAACAAGCGATGACACTGTTTCAACATGGGTGCAGTTGTAATAAGTGCTGACAAACCCCCTATTTTTTAAGGTTGCAACAACTTATATGCTAATATTTTATTTTAAAGTATTATATAGTTTTAAGAATTTTGTATCATTCATTTGCTCATTAGTGATATATTTTCCATCTTTAAATAATGCATATGTAGTTATAGGGGTAGGAGCATTTTGTGCTTCTTCTTTACTACTTATATGAACTGCTTTAAATGGAATATTATTGTCTTTAGCTGTTTGCTTTACAATAGGAACATATTTTCCATTGAATGGGCATTGACTTGTATAATATAAAACA
>CAMJOZ010000044.1 GCA_946407635.1 uncultured Caryophanales bacterium | reverse complement strand
TTTTAAATAAGACACAATCAGAAATTAGAAATTTCGATATGTCTTTCTTGGATATTATTGAATCAGTATATCCAGCTATCTTAAAGATAATGAGAAATCCTAAAAAATCTTTAAGATATGAAACAGAAGTAGTTGCTGTAGAAAAAGCTAAAAAGGTAAATGCTGACACAGTTAGACATTTATCAAGCCATACTCATTTAATTAAAGAAATTAAACAAAATGGAGACGTTATTCCTTCTAAAGTTCAAACTACATATGCTGAAGAAGAATTAGCTATTTATGAAAATAGATTTATTAAATCTCTAGTAAAAAGAACTGAAATCTTCCTTGAACGTAGATATGAAGTAATGAAGGTATCTCTAGAATCATTTGAAACTGAAAGATTAAAAGTTAAAAATGAATTTAAAATGAGTGGTCAACAAGTTACTGTTGATTTAGATATTCAAATCAAAAACGACTTAACAACTAACGTTGAAACAACAAAAGAACAATATAATAGATTATTATACATTAGAGAAATGATTCAAGGTTTAAAGGGTACTGAATTCATGAGAGCTTTAGCTAAGGCTCGTGATGTATTACCTCCTATCATGAAAACTAATGTAATATTACATAACCCTGACTTTAAATTATGTTATGGTTTATGGTTATATCTAGATAGAGTAGATAGTATTGCCACAAACATCGATGTTAAAGAAAAGACTTATAAATATCCTCAAGTATTCGATAATGATGTTAATGAGGTTATGACAATTGCCTTAACAACATTCATTAAAAATAGAGGCATTGAAGGAATTTATTCTTCTAAGAAATTACCTCAAATTAAGGCACCTAAGCCACAAGTTGACACTACTGTTGGTGATTTGGAATTAAATTTAGATGCTGATAACAAGAAGCTTGAAGATTATACAATGAATGAGCTTTTATTATCAAAGACAGCTGAATACTTTGGAGATAGCTTCAAAGGTATTTCACAAACTGGTGCAACATTCAATGAATCTATAAGAGTTGTTTATAGACAAATGCTTGATATGTTGGATCAAATTTATCCTGCTGTATTTGGTATTTCTGATGATGAATTAGAATCAAAGGACTTATACGAACAATTAGAGTATGCTAGACGTCAAATGATGATAAATAAGATTGTTCGTCAACAAAAACAAATGAACCTTGCCCATATGGGTAGAGAAGATAAAAGAATTGAAAAGGTTATTGCTAAATTAGAGGAAAAGATTAAGCGTCAAGAGGCACGTGAACGTGAAAAACAAGAGCGTGAACGTCAAAAGGCTGAAGCTGAAAGATTGGCTCAAATTGAAAAGCAAAAGGCAATTGAAGCTAAGAAGCGTAAGCTTGAACAAGATGCTATCAAGAAAGCTCAAGAGCTTGAAATTAAGCGTCAAGAAATGCTTAAGGCTGAGAACCAGAAGAGTGCTAAGCGTAGAGAAGAAATGGCTCGTATTTACGATGCACATGCTAAGAAGCGTGAGCACTTAAAGGAGGTTCAAGCAGAAGAAAACAAGAACTTCAAGGAAATGACTCCTCAAGATTATGCTCAAGCAGAACCAACTGCTATTCCACGTATTAAACGTGATGAATTCGATGAGATGACTGATGAGGAATTAAGACAATTACTTGAAGAAAATGAACTTCTTGATTCTATTCCTGAAATGAAGCCAGAGCCTGAAGAGGAGCCTAAAAAGGATGAAAAGCCAGCTCCTACAATTCAAGCTAAGAAGAAAGAACCTAAACCTGCTCCTAAGAAACAAAAGAACACTGATGATATCGATTTAGATAACTTAAGTGATGATGACTTAGATGCATTACTTGCTTCTAATGGTATCTTAGGTGATGATGTTAATTTCACAGCTGCGGATTTAGCACCTACTAAAGATGAAAATGAAGAAGAAATCGATGATTTACCAGATGATATCGGAGATATCTCTGATGAAGAATTAGATGCTTTATTAGATGAAAACGGAATAGATAATATTAATGCTGCTTTAGATGATAAGCCAGTAGAGAAGAAAAAACCTACTATAGCTAAGAATAAGAAAAAGCCTGAACCTGAGGTTGAAGCTAAGCCAGAGCCTATAGCTGATGAACCTGTTGAAGAACAAGCTCCAAAAGAGGGAACTCCGGCTGAAGAATCTAAAGATTCTTCTGAACCAGATGATTTAGGTGATATTTCTGATGAAGAACTAGACGAATTACTAAATGAAAATGGTATCGAAGATGAAAATCCAAAGCCTGAAGCTAGTGAGGAGACTAATGAAGAGCCTATAGAAGGAGCTGAACCTGAAAATGATGTTAATGAAGAGGTGGAGGCTGAACCTACTCTAGATTCTGAACCAGAAGAAACTTCAGATGAAGATTCTAATGATGAAATAGATGATATTTTAAATGAAGTCCCTGAAGCTGATGAAGCGCAAGATGAAGAAACTCCTGAGGTTGATGAAAATCTTAACCAAGAAGAGGAAGATGACCTTGATGCTTTATTGAATGAGATTCCTGAGGCAGAAGAGGATGAAGAAGAACCTTCAAAGGAATCTTCTAGTGATGATGATTTAGATGATATCTCTGATGAGGATCTAGAAGCATTATTAAAAGAGAATGGTATGATTTAGTGGTGATGTCTTTATGACAAATACTAAAAAGAAAATAAAAACTAAAACATTAATTGGCTATATAGTAAGCATTATTTGCTTACTATTATGCTTATATATTACTGTTGAGGTTATTGTTGCTAGTAATCAAAATAGGCCTCCTAGGATATTTAATATAAGTGTTACATATGTACCTACTGAATCTATGGAGCCTACTATTAGCTCTAATAGCTATATTATGTTTCATGGAACATCATTTGATGATGTTAAGGTAAAAGATAGTAATAATGAAGGAGATATAATCATTTATTATTCTAAGAAAAATGATTTTTATATCGTTCATAGAGCTATTGGAAGAGGAATAGATGAAAATGGTAATAAATACCTTATTTGTAAGGGAGATAATAATACAGTATCAGATACTGAAAATGTTTATCCTGCGATGGTATATGGTAAATATATGACTACAATAGGGTTTATGTCTATTTTTTCAGGTGGTGTTAATACGAGTGCTGTTTTTGTTATTTTAATAATAATATTCATAATTATGGTTGCTATGCAAGTAACATCAATGGTTATTAGTGTTAAGAAAGAAAAGCTTAAAGAATCTAAGAAGGAAGAAGAAAATAGAATTAGAGAAGAATTAAAAGCTCAAATTCTTAAAGAAGAATTAGAAAAATTGAGAAATCAAAATAATGCTGATTCTAATCAAAATAAAAAAACTTCTGATGATAATGAAATAGATTCATAAAATGTTCGAGTAATCGAACATTTTTTTCTTTTGTTAATAAAAAAGCATACTATCATTATCTATTTTTCAAAAAATATAACTTATTTTCATATCAATTTGATAAAAAGTTGTGAAAATAGAAACAAAGTATAGTTTAAACTATATTTCATTGACAAAATAACAAAATTATCATAAAATATTTACGTAAAAGGAGATGAAATTAATATGAGGTATTATAAGGATTTAGCTGTATTCAATACATTTACGTTAGAAGATGCCGAAAAGATAATTGGTAATTCTTTTACTACTAAAAAATATTTAGAAAGCATGGTAAATAATGGTTATATTCGCAGAATAAAAAAGAATTTATATACATGTTATGATTTTTCTAAATATTCTGATTGTTGCAATAGATTTCAAATTGCTTCAAATTTAAATTCAGATTCTTTTGTTTCATATCATAGTGCTTTTGAGTTTTATGGTTTTTATAATCAAGTTTATTTTGTAGTTCAAGTTTCATCTAATAAAAAGATTAAATCTTTTGAATATGATGATTATAGATATGTTAGTTATCTTACTAATAGTATGGCTCAAATTGATTATATTCAAGGCGTAAGAGTTTCATCAATTGAAAGGACTATTGTTGATTCTATAAATATGCTTGGAAAAGTAATGGATGTTGAAGAATTAATAAAATGTTTAGATTTAATAAGTAATGTAAATGAATCAAAATTATTGGAAATGTTAAATATATATAATAAACCAATTCTTTATAAAAAGGTTGGATTAATATTATCGTATTATAAGAAAGAATTCATTTTAAGTGATGATTTTTTTAATATTTGTAAGGAAAAAGGGAAAGTATCAAATACCGGATATCTAATTAATAGCAATAAAAATGATTTGGTGTTTAATTCTGAATGGGGTATTTATTCATTTCCAGATTTAAAGAAACTAGTGTATAAAGGATGATTTAAGTGTTCAAATATCAAAATAAAGATATTAATAAAATTTCATTGACAACAAATTTTAATAGAAATACCACCGAAAAGGTATTAAGACTATATGATATTTTAAAATATATTGGTTCGAGTGAATTTAGTGGTGAACTTGTTCTTAAGGGTGGAACTGCAATTAATCTTTTTTTGTTGAATTTACCTAGACTAAGTGTAGATATTGATTTAGATTTTAATCTAAATGCAAATCTTGATGAAATGCTAAAAAGAAGAGAAAAAATTGATATGCTTATTAGAAGGTATATGAAGGATGAAGGTTATTATTTATCTGATAAGTCGAAGTTTACTCATTCTTTGGATTCTTATTCTTATTCGTATGATACGACTTCAGGTGCGAAAGATAATTTAAAAATTGAGATTAATTATTCCAATAGAATACATGTTTTAAATATTGTTAATAATATATCTTCAAATTTATTAGGTGAAACAGTTACATTTAATCATTTATCGATAGATGAATTAATTGGTTCAAAATTAAGTGCTTTATTATCTAGGACAACACCTAGAGATGTATACGATGTATTTAATATTTTTAATATTTACACTCATTTAGATATAAAACTTATAAAAAAAATAGCTTTGTTTTATTTATGCTTAGGCGAAACATTACCATTTGATTTTGACGAATTGCTTAAATCGGCTGAAAATAAAATTAAAAGCTTATCTTTTCAAACAATAAAAGAAACTCTAATCCCTGTTCTTCATAAAGGAATAAAATTTAATGTTGAAGAAATGTGCAGGTTTGTTTCAAAGAAGTTAAAAGAATTATTTATATTAGATAATAATGATATTGAATTTATAAATCAGTTTAATAACAAAATATATAATCCAAATATTTTGTTTGATGGTTATAAGATAAATGATATAATGGAACATCCAATGGCATTATGGAAGATAAAAAAATAAATCTTACTTCAATTGACAAAAACTATGTATTTGATTTAAAATTAATCTATAAGATTACTATTTTAAATTAATAATTTGTGGAGGCTATATGAAGAGATTAGTAACAAGAAGCGATTTCGATGGTTTAGCATGCGCTATGATGCTAAAGGAATTAAATTTAATTGATGATATTAAATTTGTTCATCCAAAGGATGTACAAGATGGTAAAATCGAATTATCAGAAAATGATATTACTACAAACCTACCTTATGATCCTAGAGTAGGTATAGCATTTGATCATCATGAAAGTGAAGTAGATAGATTAAAAGCTATCTCAACAGGTGGCAAATTAATCATTGATCCTAATGCTAAGAGTGCTGCCAGAGTTTTATATAATTATTATGGTGGTAAAAAAGCATTTCCTAGAATTAGTGATGATTTAATGGCAGCCGTAGATAAAGC
The DNA here is from genome assembly GCA_946407635.1 of uncultured Caryophanales bacterium. Taxonomy (GTDB): domain Bacteria; phylum Bacillota_I; class Bacilli_A; order Acholeplasmatales; family Anaeroplasmataceae; genus Anaeroplasma. The sequence goes on along the minus strand of CAMJOZ010000044.1, from coordinate 5,901 downwards.
TGATTCAGCTGATTTTACAATTGATGATATTTTAAATCCTAAGGATTGGGTTTTATTAAATTATATTATGGACCCTAGAACAGGTTTAGGAAGATTCCATGATTTTAGAATTTCTAATTATGATTTAATGATGGAATTAATTAGCGAATGCTTAGTTCATCCAATTAATGAAATAATGGAATTACCAGATGTAAAAGAAAGAACTAAATTATATTTTGAACAATCTGAATTATTTAAAAAGCAATTACAAGAAATAACTAAAATACATGATAAAGTAATAGTTATTGATTTAAGAAATCAAGATGTTATTTATGCTGGTAATAGATTTATGGTTTATGCAATGTATCCTGAAATTGAAATATCAGTACATGTTGCGTGGGGATTTAAAAAACAAAATACTGCTGTTATGATTGGTAAGAGTATTATCAATAAGAATTCTAAGGTTGATATTGGTGAATTATGCTTAGAATATGGTGGTGGAGGCCACGCTAATGCTGGTACATGCCAATTAGATAATGATAAGGTTGATAATGAATTACCTACTATCATTGCTAAACTTAATGGTAAAAAATAAAATGGACTTTTAAAGTCCATTTTTTATTATCTTAAGATTCCGCCTTTAGTAGCTGTTAAATTTAATTCTGACGCTTCATCAGGAGTTATATAATAATCTTCGTATGTATATTTTAAAATATAATCTTTTGTAATATCAATACCATTTTCAGTATATGTATAATTTAAATATACATAAGCATCTGGTGAATCAGCAGTAACTGTTATAGGCCACTTTGTTTTTTTAGCAGGGAATTGTGTTTCACAATTTACACTATATGTTCTAGATTGTTGGTTATCTAATGTTTTGGTTAAATCAAAATAAGTACTAGTATTTTTTGTTAAAGAAGAAGTACTATAATATGATTCAAAATCCACCTTTTCAGCACCTAATGCGATATCAACATTTACATATGAATTATTTTTATCTTTCTTTGGTGTGATTCCATCTTCCTTTTTAGCAAAAACTAATTTGAATTTTACTGAATGTGCAGTATAATCATCATATTCTGATGCGTAAAATCTAATGTCAAAATCAGTAAATTCATCATGATTAATTCTCTTAATATTATCTTCATTTAAATTTAATCCACTGACAACAGATTCTGATGAAAATACCTTTGGTCCACCAATATTTAATTGTATGGCAATAACTAAACAATATATTGCAAAGGCTATTAATATTCCAAGTACTAATACCAAAGGTATTAATTTATTTAATAAGCCTCTTGTTAATTTAAATTTTCTCATTATTTTAAATACACCTCGAATAGAATTATATCAAATTATTTGATGGATTTAAAGTTAAAGTAATATCTTTAATTTGAAATATTATTATGTTAAAATAATAATATCAAAAAGTATGGAGTATAGTATGAAAGAATTAAGTTTAAGAACAATTGCTAGAATTCAAGCAATGGAAATAATATATATGTCAGATTTAAATGAAATATCATTGATTGAAGCAATGAATGATCAAGATATTTTAGCTAATGATGAATTATTAGAAAATAAAGAATTGTCAGATGATGCTAAAGATTTAATTAATTTTGTTATTAAAAATTTAGAAAAAATAGATAAAATAATCGAAGACACTTTATTTAATTACAAATTAAATAGATTAAATTTAGTTGATAAAGCAATCATTAGAGTAGCAGTAGCTGAATTATTAATTAATAAATTAGATGCTAAAATAATAATTGATGAAGCATTAGAAATAACTAAATTATATTCTGATACAGGAGATCATAAGGCTGTTTCTTTTAACAACAGACTTTTAGATAATATTTCTAAAAATATAAAGAGGTAAATATGGAAAATAGTGAGCGTTATTTAACAGTAACTGCCCTAACTAAATATATTAGCTATAAATTTTCCCACGATCATAATTTGGAAAATGTCTTACTCGAAGGTGAAGTATCAAATTTCAAACATAATTCTCGTGGGCATTTTTATTTTACTTTAAAGGATGAAAATGCTGAAATCATGGCTATGATGTTTGCGTCTCAAGCTCAAAAAGTAAAAATAATGCCAGAAGATGGTATGAAGGTATTTGTTAGAGGTAGAGTAACTGTTTATGAAAAAGCAGGAACATATCAAATTGTATGTAGCGAACTTAAAACATCAGGTATTGGTGATTTATATTTAGCTTATGAAAAATTAAAGCGTGAATTAGAAGCTAAAGGATTATTTGATCCAGCCCATAAAAAGCCAATCCCTAAGTTTCCTAAAATAGTAGGTGTAATTACATCACCAACAGGTGCGGCTATAAGAGATATCATTAATACTATATCAAGAAGATATCCTATTTGTCAGGTTGTATTATATCCTGCAATTGTTCAAGGTGATGATGCTAAAAATGATATTGTTGCCCAAATAAAAAAAGCTAATCTAGATGCATTATGTGATACTTTAATTGTAGGTAGAGGTGGTGGATCTATTGAAGATTTATGGGCATTTAATGAAGAAATAGTAGCTAGGGCTATTTATGATAGTGATATCCCAATTATTTCAGCTGTAGGTCATGAAATAGATTTTACAATTGCTGACTTTGTCGCTGATACAAGAGCGGCAACTCCAACAGCCGCTGCTGAAATCGCAACACCAAGTAAAGATTCAATAAAGGAATATCTAAATAATTACAATAGCTTTATGACTAAAAAGGTATTAACTATTATTGATACTAATAAAGAAAGATTGGCAAATATTGATAAGAGAATAGATTTTGCTAGACCTGATAAGAAATTAGAAAATAACAAGAAACAATTAGATAATATTGTTAAAAATATTAATTACAATATTAATCAAATAATTTCTAATTATAAACATCAGTTAGAAATATTTAATAAAACTATTGTTAGCTATAATCCAATAAATAAGGTAGAAGAATATAAAACTCAAATAAAGAATTATCAAAAGAATTATAATTATTTAATTAATATGGTTTTAAATGATAAAAAAAGTGAGTTTAACATTAAAAGAGCTTCCTTAGAAAATCTTAATCCACTTAAGATAATGGATAAAGGTTATTCAATATCGAGTGTTAATAATAAGATAATTAAGGATGTTAAAAATGTTAAGGTAGGAGATACCTTAGAGACTAAAATGAAAAATGGTAAAATAATAAGTACTGTAAGTGAGGTTATTAAAGATGGAGAATGAAAAAAGCTTTGAAGAATTAATGGAAGAATTAGATAGCTTATTAAAAAAATTAGAGGATAAAGAAATATCTTTAGATGAATCTGTTAAAAGCTATACTAAGGCAATGGAAATATCAAAAAAATGTTATGACATTTTAGAAAAGAATGAAAAACTAATTGTTTCTAAAATGACAGATATGGGTTTAACTAATTTCGAAGAGGAATAAGATGAGACTTGATTCATATCTTGTAGAAAAAGGATATTTTGAATCTAGAAATAAAGCTCAAGCAGAAATAAAAAATGGTAATGTTTTAGTTGATGGAATTAAAATATTAAAACCTAGCTTTGATGTTAGTGATTCTAAAATTGAAATATTAGATAAATTGAAATATGTTTCTCGTGGTGGCTTAAAGCTAGAAGAAGCTATTAAATCATTTAATTTAGATTTTAATGATAAAATAATATTAGATATAGGATCATCAACTGGTGGATTCACTGATTGTAGTATTAAAAGTGGAGCTAAATTAGTTGTGTCAGTTGATGTTGGTTCTAATCAATTACATGAATCTTTAAGAAATAATCCTAAAATAGAAGTACATGAAAATACTAATATTTTAGATTTTGAAACTAATCATGTTTTTGATTTTGTTGTTATGGATGTATCATTTGTTTCTATTGAATATTTAATGGATGGGATAATGAAATTTATTAATGATAATAATTCATTTATTACACTTATTAAGCCTCAATTTGAAATTGGTAATATTCATATTAAAAATGGTATTGTTAAAAATAGAAATGATTATTTAAGAATTCTAAATAATATTGATTTATGCTTAAGAAATTATAATTTAGGTATAGATAAATTAATATTATCTCCAATTTTAGGTGGAGATGGTAATAAAGAATTCTTAGCTTTAATTAAGAAAAATACTAAAACTAAAATTAATTTTATATCTTTTTTAGAAAATAATATATAAATGATTTTTTCCTTTACAAATGAATTAAAAATTGTTTTAATATTATAGGTTAAAATATGAAGTAATTATCTATATAATTACTCATTATGGGAGGTAGTTGTTATGCTTGATTCATATCAATCATTAGTTACATTAAGAAGAAAAATATTTAAAGAGGTTGCCAAGCTAGGCTATGAGGGTGGAGACTATAAAAGAGTTGATGAAATTCCTTATTTATTATTTAAAGGACAACCTACATATAGAGATTCTATATTCCTAGAGCGTGCAATTGCAGGTGAAAGAATTAGACTTGCATTAGGCTTATCAAGAAGATCTCCAGATGAGCACGCGCCTATATCTAAGGGTATTGAAGAAGCTGCGATTGATGAAAAGTATTATGAGCCACCTCTAATTAATATTATTGATTTCGCTTGTAATGCATGTCCAACTGAATCATATCATGTTACTGATGTATGTGAAGGCTGTTTAGCTAACCCATGTGCGAATGTATGTCCTAAAAATGCTATTAGAATTCATAATGGTAAATCACATATAGATCAAGATTTATGTATTAAATGTGGTAGATGTAAGGATGTTTGTCCTTATAATGCTATAGTTCATAGAGAAAGACCATGTGCTAAGGCTTGTGGTGTTGGTGCTATTGAATCTGATGAAAATGGAAAAGCTAAAATTAATTATGATAAATGCGTATCTTGTGGTCAATGTTTAGTTAATTGTCCTTTTGGTGCAATTGCTGATAAATCACAAATATTCCAAGTTATTCAAGCAATTAAGTCTGGAACTCCAGTATATGCTTTATTAGCTCCAGCATTTATGGGACAATTTGGACCCAAGGTCAATTTAAAAACTATTTCATCTGCTGTAAAGCAATTAGGATTCCAAGACGCAGTAGAAGTATCTATAGGAGCTGATTTATGTACAATTGAAGAAGCTCACGATTTCTTGGATAATGTTCCTTCTAAATTAAAATTTATGGGAACATCTTGTTGCCCAAGCTGGTCTATCATGGTTAAAAAGGAATTCCCTGATTATAAAGAAAATATTTCAATGAGCTTAACACCAATGGTATTAACTGCTCGTTTAGTTAAAAAACAACATCCAGAATCTAAAATTGTATTTATTGGACCTTGTGCTTCTAAAAAGCTAGAAGCTTCACGTAAGAGTGTAAGAAGTGATGTAGATTTTGTTTTAACATTTGAAGAATTAATGGGTATGTTTGAAGCAAAAGAAATAGATTTCAATAAATTAGATCAACAAGAATTAAAGAATGAAACATCTGCTGATGGTAGAGGATTCGCAGTTGCTGGTGGTGTTGCCCAAGCTGTAGTTAATGCAATTAAAACTATAGCTCCTGAGCGTGAAGTAAAGACTGCCTCAGCTCAAGGTTTAGCAAATTGTAAGAAAATGATTAGTGATGCTACAAAAGGTAAATATGATGGATATTTACTTGAAGGTATGGCATGTCCTTTCGGATGTGTATCAGGTGCTGGCACAATAGCTTCACCTACAAAGGGAAAAGCAATGGTTGGAGCATCTCAAAAAGAAGCAACTATAAAATCATCAGTTGATTCTAAATATAAAAATGAGTTACCAAAATTAGATTAATTTCTATTATTTTAGGGTATAAGATTTTTAACAATTTTTCTCAAAAAAATAGTCCGTTTTATACGGACTTTTTTTTCTTTTTTAACTTTTTTTAATGATTTTTAAAATAATTTACAAATTTTTG
>CAMJOZ010000043.1 GCA_946407635.1 uncultured Caryophanales bacterium | reverse complement strand
ATTTCTAGCTGTAGATGGTCCAGAATTTTCAATACGCTTGTATTTAATATTCATATCATGATTATTTTTAATATAATCACTAATTACTTCTTCACTATTATCAATTGATCCATCGTTAACAAGAATAATTTCTAAATCCTTGTATGTTTGATTTTTTAATGAATCTAACGATTTTGTTATAAAATTTTCAGAGTTATATACAGGAATTACAATTGAATACATCATTTTATTTATATATACCCCCGTCAAAATCTAACTAGTCATTTAAATATTTAATAATCTTTTCGTTAATAATATTTTGATCAAATAATTCTTCAGCATGCTTTCTTGAATTATTTCCAAATTCAATCGCTTTATCCTTGTTATCTAATAATTCGATACAATATTCAGCCATCTTCACTGGATCATTATTATCAACTAAATATCCATTATAATTATGTACAACTGTGTGCTTACATCCAGTTGTATTATTAGCTATAATAGCTCTACCAATTCCTTCTGCCTCCATAATAGCCATTGGCATACCTTCTCTATATGATGGCAATATTAGGCCTAATGATTTTTCAACATATGGTCTAACATCATTTACTGATCCAATATAATTGATATATCCTGAATCGATATATTCTTTAATATCATCTAATTTAACAGTACCTTCTCCACCTATATATAAGAATTCAGAATTAGGTCTTTTTTCTTTGACTATTTTCGCACATTCACAATATTCATAAATACCCTTTGTTTTAAGCATTCTTGCTATCATAACAAAAGTATTTGATTCTTTATCAACAGGCCTAAAGTTAAATTTATTCAAATCAACTCCTATACCATTTATGATATGTGCAATATCCTTATTAATTAATTTTAAATCAATAAATTTATTCATATCATCTTCATTTAAGAAGAAAACTCCATTAACTCTTTTAAAAGCTTTTTTATATAATCTACATAACGAGAATCTAATCAATTTCCACTTAAATGATTGATAGATAAAAGGATCACCTAACCCTTCTACCATTGAATAAATCTTTTTAACCTTTGCCTTATTTGCAGCTAAAACTCCAAAGGTATTAGGTTTAGCCATAAACGTAAAGACAATATCAGGGTTAATATTTTTAATTTCTTTATATAATCGTTTTTTTAATTCCATTTGACTAAAGGGATTTACACTTCTTCTATTATCTTCAACTAAAATAATTTCAATACCCTGCTCATTTAATAATTCTTTATAGTCATTATCAAACGAAATAACATTAACATCAAAACCATCATTTTTTAATTTTTTTATTAATGGTAATCTAAAAGTATAAACACTTTGAGATGAATTACATATTAATAAAATTTTTTTCATATACTAGTACCAATCCAAACTACTTATTATCTTTATTACCTTTTCTAAATAAAACAACACCTATAGAACCAAATAATATTTTGATATCAAACCACGCTGATGATCTTTTAACATAATATGCATCCATTATTGCTTTATTCTTATAATAAACATCATCTCTACCATGTATTTGAGTATAACCAGTAATTCCTGGCTTCATATCGAATACTCCAAGCTCATTTCTGAAATCATTTAAATTCTTTTCATTTAAAATTATAGGTCTATATCCAATGAATGACATTTTATTAGCAAAAACATTGAATAATTGTGCTAATTCATCTAAACTAGTCTTTCTTAAAAATTTACCAACCTTAGTTATATACATTTCAGAATTTTTTAATTGACTTGTTGCTTCATTTGCAGGTGCAGTTGTAGACATAGATCTAAATTTCCAGCATTTAAATGTTTTAAAATGTTTACCAACTCTATCTTGTTTAAATACAACAGGACCCTTTGAATCAATTTTAATTGCGATAGCTATTATTAAGAATAATGGCGATAACAATATAATTAAAATTGAAGAAACAATAATATCAACAACTCTCTTAAATGAACGATATGCGTGTTTAAATTTAGGATATTTTATGAAAATTTCCTTTATTTTTTCATAAAATTCATCTGAATATTCTGTAGCAGGATCAAATTCTTTAGGAAACTTGAATTTCTTGTCGTTAATGTGATCAACGATATATTGTTCTACTTCAGTCATATCATCACTCCACAGTCACAGATTTTGCTAAATTTCTAGGTTTATCAGGATTTAATCCTTTATTCAAGCTTACATAATATGCAAGCTGTTGAATTGGTATTATTGCAAGTGATGCTGCAAATAAAGGATTTACCTTAGGAACATATATTTGATATTTACTAGAATCTTCTACTTCAGTATCCTTAGTAGTTAAAGCAACAACGCTACCATCCCTTGATTTTACTTCAACCATATTAGATACAGTCTTCTCGATAAGATCAGGCTGAGTTGCTATTGCAATTATTGCAACGCCATGTTGAATTAATGAAATAGTACCATGCTTTAATTCACCTGCAGCATATGCATTTGAATTAATATATGTGATTTCCTTTAATTTTAAAGAACCTTCCATACATATTGCATAATCAATTCCACGGCCAATAAAGAATACATTAGTTTTTTCTGTAAATCTAGAAGATAATTTTTGAACTTGTCTTTTACATTTAATTGTTTCTTTAACCTTTTCTGGTAATGCTTTTACTTCATTAACAAGCTCATAATATTTATCTCTTTCTAAAGCATATTTAGTTCTTGCCAAGAATAATGTGAATAAATATAAAACAGCTAATTGACATGAATATGCTTTAGTTGTTGCAACAGCAATTTCAGGTCCAGCATATGTATAGCAATTAAAATCAGCATCTCTTGTAATAGTTGAACCTTTCACATTACATATAGCTAAAGTTTTAATTCCATTTGCTTTAGCCTTCATCATAGCTTCATATGTATCTTTTGTTTCACCTGATTGTGAAATAACAATAGCTAAGCTTCTTGGATTCATTTTATAATTTCTATATTTGAATTCAGATGCTAGTTCACATCTAACATTAACATTAGCTAAATCCTCAATTAAATATTCAGCAACTACACCGGCATGATATGCACTACCACAAGCAAATATATAAATTTCTTCTAAGCTGTTTAAATATTCTTTAGTAATACCAAGTTCAGGAAATTTAATAAATCCTTCTTCATCAACATAGGCATCAATTGTTCTTTTAATTGCTTCAGGTTGTTCATCAATTTCTTTTTCCATATAATATTGATATTTTCCTAAATCAGTAGCATCTGCCTTCCAGTCAATAGTCACTAATTCTTTTTTATTAGTAATATCATCACCATTTAAATCAAAGAATCTTACTTCATCTTCTTTAATATAGCCAATCTCATAATCATCAACATAATATACTTTATTTGTTTGTTTTAAGATTGCAGGTACATCTGATGCTAAATAGCATGCATCCTTTCCTTTAGCTATAATAAGTGGTGAACCTTTTTTAGCAAACCATACTTGATCTGGATAATCTTTAAACATTAAACCAAGTGCGTAAGAGCCTCTAGCTCTTACCAATGCTTTATTAATAGCATCAACAGGTCCAATTTTATATTTTTTATAATAATAATCGATTAATTTAATAATTACTTCAGTATCTGTTTCAGAATAAAAAGTATATTTTTTTCTTAATAATTTATCCTTTAATTCTTGATAATTTTCAATAATACCATTATGGACACCTATAACATTATGATCATCACTACAATGAGGATGAGCATTTGTTTCATTACTCTTACCATGAGTACTCCATCGAGAATGTCCTAATCCAGCAGTACCTGTAAATGTCATACCACTAACCTTCTCAATAAGATTAGTTAACTTCCCTTCTGCTTTAACAATTAAAGGATCATCTCCGTGATTTCTAACAGCAATACCAGCAGAATCATATCCTCTATATTCTAGTTTTTCTAAGCCATGAAGTAATATAGGTGTAGCATCTTCTTTTCCTACATAACCTACTATTCCACACATATTTATTTACCTCTTTCAATTTGATTATTTTATTTAAGAAAAGGCTTAAATATTATAATCTTAGTTGGAAAGAGTAAATTGATAATTTTTTTGTATGAATTTTATTATCAACAATAGTCTTTAAGTTGTTAATGAAATTGTTGATATTAATTCTTAATTCAATTATAGGTAACTTAACTAATTCTACAAAATCCAAACCAAATAATTCGCTGTAATATAAATAATTAGCAACAAAATATTCAATCATTAAAATAGTACTTAAATCTATTCTAGCAACAAGCATTAAATTTAAATTAATATTTAATGATGCGTTAATTAAAGATAAAAGATTATTTACATGATACATAAATTCAAAATAAAAATTATAAATTTCATTATCGAATAAGAAATATTTATTTAATAGGTAAATGAAGAAATAATATAAAACAAGCATACCTAAAACAATAGATATTTTTTTCATCACTGGAGATAATCTAAATAATAAAGCAAATAATAAAACAAATAATCCAATTAAAACATTATAATCAGATAACATTTGATTAAATAAATTCATCATATTATTCATTACCTCATTAAAAAATATTTTATCTATTATACAATACCATAAAGTAGACTAATTTGCAACTTTATTAAAGGATACATATATTATTTATAATATATAAAGCGTTTTTATTGTGAGAAAATCCATATACAAAAATAAAAAGCTACTTTATTAATAAAGTAACTTCAATATTATCTTAAGCTCTTCTTTTCATTTTTTCTTGTATAAAGCATCTCATCTGCGTGATTAATTAAATCAATCGCACTCGTATGCTTTAAATAATCATATTTAGTATAACCATAAGACATTTCAATTTTAAATTGTCTTTGAGCTCTATCATTCGCATCAACAACAATATTATCAAATTGTTTTATAAAATCATTAAAATCCTCATCTTCTACTTCTGAAACAACAGTGAATTCATCTCCACCATATCTACATACAAATGATCCTGTTTTAATAGAAAAATTTCTTAAAGCCATTGAAAAATATTTTAATGCTTCATCGCCTTCAGTATGACCATAAATATCATTTATAGCCTTAAAACCATCTAAATCAATCATAAACAAATATAAATTATTATTTGATTTAGTCATGACAGTTTCTAAGTGCTTATAAAGTGCATTTCTATTATAAACTCTAGTTAAACCATCAGTTAAAACCTGTTCTTGAAGTAATAAATTATATATTAAAATCGAATCTACTGTTAAAGCCATTTCTGTAAATGGATATTTAGGGAAAATCATTTGTAAAGTAACGCCTATTGCTATAATGAAAACATATAAAATCATATATTTATATGTGCCAAATTTAGCATAATTTTTCTTAACAAATAGACCATATAAACCATGAATTAATTCTATCAATAAATATGCAAAAGAGCATACAATTTGCATAAAATTGAAGTCTCCTCTTGCATATTTTCCATCTTCTAGCATGTAATAAAGGAAATGGAAATCACTATCAACAAATACTAAAATCATTGAAATAAATGCCAAAATAGCTAACAAAATTACAAGAGAAAGTGATGAATATCTAAATTTTTTATTTTTATATAATACTGAATCATCTATACATTCAAGTAATAAATAACCAAAATAGCAGGTCGCACCTAATCCAGCAAAATAAATAAAGTGAATTATAGCATTAACATTCTTACCCCAATTAAATTTACCTACATTGATAAAATTACCAAACGCATCTGCGATAAATAATACAATTTGAGTTGAAATTGCTAATATTACTATTATTTTATATGATTTCGTAAGATTAGTATCTTTTATAAATTTGTAAAGAATGAAGCCTAATATTAAAGCACAATATATACATATAACCGAATAAAAAGATATACCAGTTGATTCTAATATCATGGATATTCCTCCTTTACAAAAAACTAAAAAAAATTATATCACTTAATTTTAAAAAATACAAATCAATTAATAAAACATTAATTACTCAATAACTGTATTACCTATTCTCTTGAAGTTTAGCATATTGTATGTAAGCTTTATAATAACTAATACTCCGTATGCAATTCCAGGAACGAGAAGGGCATATAATACAGATAACATAAAATGATTATTTTCAACATCTAAAAAAGGATATGGAGGTGTAACTATATTAAACCCAACCAATATAGGTAATACTATCGAATATCCTAATGTAAAGAAAAAAGAATAATTTATATGAGTAAGTTTAATCATACATCCTTCATCGAATAAATAAAATGTAATTATACCTAATAAAGGACATAAAAAATGAAAATAAAATGATGATCCAACATATGAAGATAAATCCATTAAAATTGGAGTGAATATTAACCCGACAATTAAAAATGTAGTTAAAGCAGCACCCATAGACGCAAATCTAAAAATATGAACTACCTTACTAACATCTTTTTTCATAGCTATACATCTGATAAGTTCAAAAACATAAACCACACTCGTAATTAACAAAAAAATATTACAGTCTTGAGTATAATATTTCAAGAATTCCCAGCTTCTTTTACCACCATTAAAAAAAGATAATTGAATAGCTCTTAATTCAGTTAATATCAATATTAAATTAAAAATGATAGATAGAATTCTTCTTTTAGTTCTACTCATAAACTACCACATCCCAAAGGAAAAAATTAATTATCTAGTAAATTTTCCTATTAAAAACATAAATAATAACGCAACTACTCCTCCTGCTGATGCAAGAATAATACCAAAGGTTTGATAATGAGGTATTAAACAAACACCTAACCAAGCTACACTCGCACCTAAAGCTGTTAACAAACAAATTAATGTTAATTTAAAATTAGATGTCTTTGAATGAGATCTTTCTAATGATGACTTCATATTAATACCTCCTTAAATAAATGCAAAATAAATCATAGCTGCTAAAACACCAGCTTCTAGTAATAATGAAAAATAAATAGTTAAAGAAAAATACATTTTATCAGTCTTATGATGAGCTAATATTCTACCAATAAACCCACCAACTGCACCACCTAAAGCACATACAGACAATAATGTTTTTTCCTTAATTCTTACTGCTCCTCCGCCATTTTTAGCCATTTTCTTATCCTTAAAAAATAAGAATAATGCAATTAATGAAAAGAAAGCTAAATATGCAATATAAATAATTAATAACAATAAAGATGTCTTCATATTTTACTCCTTTAAAAATATATAATATATCTTATATTATATCATAATAAAAAATAAAAAAGGTATATAAAATATACCAATTTTTACAATTTAATTATCAATTCTTCTTTGTTTAATATCCATATATAGTTTTTCTAAAGAATAATGCTCTCTCATTTCTTTAGAAAAAATAGAAACTATAATAGAATTACAATCAACTAAAACCCAGCCAGATCCTTTTCCTTCAATACTTCTAATAGTATAATCAGTATTTTCTAAATTATCTTCAATATATGAAACTACACTATCAGATTGTCTTACAGAATCTACAGTAGATATAATCATCTTGTCATAAAATGGAGTTTTATCCTCCATATCATAAACAATAACATCATATGCCTTAACCTTTTCTAAAGCATCTAATAAAAGTTCCTCTAAATTCATCTATTTTTAATCCTTTCTTCATATTCTTTTAATACTTCTAATTGTCTAGGATGTGCTACTTTTCCTTCACCTTCGCAGTGCTTTATAGTTCTTACTAAAGACTCATAAATAGCTAAATCTAAATCTCCATCTAATAAGATTTTTCTTACCTCTATACAATCAGGATATGTTCTATTTTTTTCAGTATAATCTGAAATCATAATTATTTTTTCTAAAATAGACATATTAGGTCTACCAAAAACATGATTATATATAGCATTAAAAGAATCCTTATTATCACTTATTAATTCCTTATATTTATATGCACTTAAATATGCATGTAGCATAAAAGGATATTTATAACATTCTTCTAATTCTTCTTTTGTTAAATATTTTGAAGCTTCTTCATATGAATCATATTTAGAATAATCATGCATTAAAGCTGCACTTCCTGCTATATCTAAATCAACATCATATTTTTTTGCTAAATAAACTGCCATTTCATTAACACCTAAAATATGTGTTAATCTTTTTTGATGATCCTTTAAATGCTCACTTACAAGCTTAAAAGCCTTATCCGATAATTGCATTAGTTAAATATACCTCTTTATCTATTGTTTTAACTAAACAATCACATTTACCAATAATTTCAACAAAGCCAAAGCCAGAAAACCAAATGGCTTTTTTCTTTTCTCCATCTAATTTATATTGATATGTATTATATTTCAAATTTAAAACCTCATCTAAACTTGGAGGTGTTAACAATTTACCAATTTGTGTTTGATATAAATTATCTACATTAGATGTTTTACATCTATGAATATATAAATCATTTGATGAATAAATAATGACTGAAAGCTTCGTACAATTACTAAAAGAAAGAGAACCTAAGCCAGCCATAAATATAGAATTACCTTCAGTAATTTGGAATGTTTTAGGTTTTATTTCATTTCTTGGCATTATTTTATTATAATTTTCTTTTAAAATTGTTTGATATATATCATTTTCATTAATTAAACCTGGGGTATCAATAAATGCTTTGTTGTTATCAAAAAATGGAATTCTTATTTCATTTAGAGTAGTTCCAGGAATAATTGATGTTGAAATAACATCTTCTGTAAGTGATGTATTTCTTTTAATTAAAGCATTAATTAATGAAGATTTACCAACATTAGCACAACCAACAAAATAAACATCTCTTTCTCTTCTTAGCATATCAATTAAATTCATTAAATCATCAATATATAATCCTAATTTAGATGAAACAACTGAGATAGCATTAACCTTAAATGAATACTTTTGGCATTCCTTAGATAACCATTCCACAACATTTTCAACCTTAACAGATTTAGGGAAAACATCATATTTATTAGCAACTAATAAAACATCTTTATTTCTTAATTTTTCAATCATATTTTGGCTAAAAGATGACTTAAATTGAAAAATATCTACAACGAATACTATTAAACCATTCTTTTGTACAACATTATCTATAACATGCTTATAATCGCTGTTTTTCGCAACAATTTTAGGTAATTCGTTATAATGCATTAATCTAAAGCATCTTTTACAATATTTAGATTCTTTTGTTAAATTTGGAATAAAACCAGCTTTATTCTCATCTTCATCCTGTAATATCGCACCGCAACCCTTACATTTTCTTAAGATCATCTAATCACCACCATATTCCTTTAATCTTTCATCATATAAATCAGGAAATTTTTTCTTTATTCTTTTCAAAAAATATCTTTCAAGCTTTCTATTAGCTCTTGTCGGACCTATATCTGTAGATTTATCTATAGCCTCAATTAACCCTGTTTTTAAGCCACATCTATTACCACCAAAAATATCAGTCATTAGCTGATCTCCTAATAATAATACTTCTTCTTTTTTATATTTATTTTTAGCTATTTTTTTCATAGCTTTTTTAATTCCTCTTTTTAAAGGTTTAATAGAAAATTTAACATATGGAATTTCAAACGCATCACAGAAATTATTAACTCTATTTTTTCTTGAATTAGATACTAATATTAATTCAAACCCCATATTTTCTAATCTTTTTTTTAATTCCTTTAAATTATCACTAGGTAATGTTTCTTTATATGATATTAAAGTATTATCCATATCTAAAAGTAATAATCTAATACCTTCGCTATATAAAGTTTCATAAGGAATATCATATATTGACTTAAAATAATAATTTGGAATAAGCTTTTTTATCATAAACAAAACCTCGAAAAAATTATACATTAAAACATCGTTTTAATCAACAAATATAATATTCTAAATACACTTTACTTTTTTGTAACAAATGTATCAAACAAGTTTCATTAATAAAAAAAGAAAGTTTCATTTCTGAAACAATCTTAATATTT
Source organism: uncultured Caryophanales bacterium (assembly GCA_946407635.1). Classification (GTDB taxonomy): domain Bacteria; phylum Bacillota_I; class Bacilli_A; order Acholeplasmatales; family Anaeroplasmataceae; genus Anaeroplasma. The sequence continues at coordinate 2,248 of CAMJOZ010000043.1, read as the reverse complement.
CTTTTCTACTTTTTTAAATTCATATGGTGTAACCTGGTAAACATAATAATTTAACCAGTTATAGAATAATATATTAGCAGTTGATCTCCATAATACATTAACATCATCACCAAAATAATAATTCTTAGGCTCTTCAATAGGTAAACCTTTAGCTAAATCTCTTTTATATTCTTTATCTAAAGTATACTTATCATACTCTAAATGGCCTAAATTAAAGATTTTTTTATTATCCTTAGATTTAATAATTGTTACACCTGCATCCTCTGATTTACCTAAAACAATTAAGTTTTCATTGTTTAATAAATCTTCATCATTGATCGCAGTATGTCTTGATTGAGGACAGTAAAAAATATCATCTATACCATTTAATAAAGCCTCATATTTAACCATTTTCTTATGAGGATATATACCAAATAGTTTTTTAGGTAATAAATGTTTTTTAATACCATAATGATAATATAACGCAGCTTGAGCTCCCCAACATAAATACATTGTTGAAGTAACATTAGTATTTGCAAAATCAAATATCTTAGTTAATTCATCCCAATATTCTACTTCTTCAAATTCTAATTGTTCTACAGGCGCACCTGTAATAATCATACCATCAAAGTTTTTATCTTTTATTTCATCAAATGATTTATAAAATTCATGAAGATGAGTTTCTGAAGTATTCTTAGGATTATGAGTAGCTGTTCTTAATAATGTTAATTTAACCTGTAAAGGCGTATTAGCTAACAATCTAGAAAGCTGAGTTTCAGTCTCAATTTTTGTAGGCATCAAATTTAATATTAAAATTTCAATTGGTCTAATATCTTGAGTTTGAGCTCTTGTTTCGTTCATCACAAAGACATTCTCGTGCTCTAAGATATCATAGGCCGGAATATTCTTAGGAATCAAAATTGGCATATTATACCCTCTCTAAAGCTTGTTTTAAATCTTCAATTAAATCTTCTTTATTTTCAATACCGCAAGAAACTCTAATTAAGCCTGCAGGAATACCAGCATCAGCTAATTGTTGATCAGTTAATTGTCTATGAGTAGATGTTGCAGGATTTAAACAGCAACTTCTTGCATCAGCAACGTGAGTTTCGATAGCAATTAATTTTAATGCTTTCATGAACTTTTCAGCAGCAGCTCTTCCACCTTTAATACAGAATGATACAACACCACATCCACCATTAGGTAAATATTTTTGTGCAAGCTTATAATATTTATCAGTCTTTAAACCTGAATATGTAACTGATTCAACCTTTGGATGCTTGCTTAAGAATTCAGCAACTGCTTGTCCATTTTCTACATGCTTAGGCATACGAACATGTAATGACTCTAAGCCTAAATTTAATAAGAATGCATTTTGTGGAGATTGGATTGAACCAAAATCTCTCATTAATTGAGCAGTACATTTAGTAATGAAAGCTCCTTCTTTACCAAATTTTTCAGCATATGTGATACCATGATAAGACTCATCTGGAGTACATAATCCAGGGAATTTATCCTTATGAGCCATCCAATCAAATTTACCTGAATCAACGATACAACCACCAACAGCCGCACCGTGACCATCCATATATTTAGTTGTTGAATGAGTTACGATATCAGCACCCCATTCAATTGGTCTACAATTAACAGGAGTTGGGAATGTATTATCAACAATTAGTGGAACCCCATGTTTATGAGCAACTTTAGCGAATTTTTCAATATCTAAAACTGTTAATGCAGGATTAGCAATCGTTTCACCGAATACAGCTCTTGTATTATCTTGGAATGCTTTATCTAATTCTTCTTCAGTTGCATCAGGTGATACAAATGTAGTCTTAATACCCATTTTTGCCATTGTTACAGCAATTAAATTAAATGTTCCACCATAAATAGATGATGAACAAACAATATGAGAACCACATTCACAAATATTGAATAAAGCGAAGAAATTAGCTGCTTGACCAGATGATGTAAGCATTGCTGCTGAACCACCTTCTAATTTAGCAATTTTTGCAGCTACATAATCATTAGTTGGATTTTGAAGTCTAGTATAAAAATAACCAGATGCCTCTAAATCAAATAATTTACCCATATCTTCACTAGTATTATATTTAAATGTAGTTGATTGAATAATTGGAATTTGTCTTGGCTCTCCATTATTTGGAGTATAGCCTGCCTGTACACATAGTGTGTCAATATGTTTCATAATAATCTCCTAGTATAATCAAATTGTACTTAAGATTATACATTCTCCTTCTTTAAGGTTTAT
>CAMJOZ010000042.1 GCA_946407635.1 uncultured Caryophanales bacterium | reverse complement strand
GATAATCCAGGGAAGATAATATATGAAGATGATTATCAAGTTGGTGTTATAGATTACGACAAATAAATTTGCGAGCTTTCTCTGTCATCTCTAAACATCGAGCTATGGCGTTAGACAACATTAAAGACCTTATCAATTTGATAAGGTTTTTTATTTGCCTATATATTTGTACATTTTAGATTACATTATGGTTATAGTAGTTGTCATGGACTTTTATTATTTTTATTTTTTGATATAATCATATTTGGCATTGGGAAGGGAGAAAATACTAAAATGAATATTATTGAGATTAAACACTTAAATAAAAGCTTTGGTGATTTAAAAGCAGTTAATGATGTTACATTTAGAGTAAAAAAAGGCGAATTCTTTTCTTTTCTAGGTGTTAATGGAGCTGGTAAATCAACAAGTATTTCAATTATGTCTGGAACATTAAAAAAAGATAGTGGTAAAGTAATTATAAATGGTTTAGATATTGATACTGATATTAGAAAGATTACTAATAATATTGGTGTAGTATTCCAGTTTTCACATCTTGACCTAGTATTAAATGCTTATGATAATTTAAAGAGTAGAGCCGCATTATATAATATTACTGGTTCTAAATTTAATGAAAGATTAGAATATTTAACTGAATTATTAGATTTAAGTGATATTCTAAAGCGTCCAATAAATAAATTATCTGGTGGTCAAAGAAGAAGAGTTGATATTGCTAGAGCGTTAATCCATGACCCTGAAATATTAATATTGGATGAACCAACAACAGGACTTGATCCGCAAACTAGAAAAATGATTTGGAAGGTAATAAATCAAATGAGAGTTGAAAAAGAATTAACAGTCTTTTTAACAACTCATTATATGGAGGAGGCTTCCGAAAGTGATTATGTTGTTATTTTAAATAAAGGACAAATTTCCGCCGAGGGAACTCCACATGATTTAAAAACTAAATATAGTTCTGATTATATTACTTTTTATAACACAGATGAAATTGAAGATTTTGGATATCCTGTATCTAAAATTAAAAATGGATATAAGATTAAGATTCCAAATACAGAAGTAGCTACTGAATTAGTAACTAAATATCCAGAAAAATTTAAGGATTATGAAATTACTAAAGGAAAAATGGATGATGTATTCCTATCAGTAACTGGATATTCATTGGAGGATTAATCATGGTTGTTTTAATAGAGTTAGTTAAAAGAAATTTAAAATTATATTTTAAAGATAAAGGATTATTCTTATCTTCATTAATTACACCTTTAATATTATTAGTTTTATACGCAACATTCTTGGCTAAGGTTTATAAGGATTCATTTATTTCTAATATTCCTGAAGGTGTTATTATTGAAGAAGGTATTATAAATTCAGTAGTTGCAGGACAATTAATATCTAGCTTACTTGCTGTATCATGTGTAACAATTTCATTTTGTTCAAATTTAATTATGATTACAGATAAAGCAAATGAAAGAATATATGATTTATATATTACTCCTGTTAAAAAATCAACATTGTCAGTTGCTTATTTTATTTCATGTACAATATCTACATTGATTATTACATTATCAACTTTAGGTGTATCTTTTATATATTTAGCAACACAAGGCTTTTATATGTCTGGATTAGATGTATTTAAAACCATTTTAGATGTTATTTTATTAACATTATTTGGTTCAAGCTTATCTTGTGTTATCAACCATTTTTGTAAATCAAATGGTGCCGCTTCAGTGATAGGTACATTGGTAAGCTCAGTATATGGTTTTATATGTGGTGCTTATATGCCTATTTCTCAATTTGGCAAGGGACTTCAACATGTCATAAGCTTTTTACCTGGAACATATGGAACAAGCTTAATAAAGAATCATATGTTATCTGGTTCTTTTAAAGAATTAGAAAAAATAGGTGCGAGTGAAGAATTAATTAATGGAATTAGTAAATCAGTAGATGCAAGATATTATTTCTTTGATAATTTAGTTAGTGAGGGAGCTAAATATCTTGTAATGATAATATCAATATTATTATTTATTTCATTATTTGTTTTATTAAATATATTTCAAAGTAAAAAGAATAAATAATGCATTAAAGACCTTATCAAATTGATAAGGTTTTTTTTCTTGAAATTGATTTATCAAAGTAGTATAAATTTGTGTGGTGATATTTATGAATAAAAAAGATAAATTAGTCACTGGTAATCCATTTAAAACATTATTGTTTTTTTCATTACCAATGATTTTATCAGTTACCTTACAACAATTTTATAATATATGTGATTCAATGATTGCCGGAAGAATGATATCAGATAATTCATTATCAGCTGTTTCTGCAACATATCCAATTACTGTAGTTTATCTTGCAATAGCTGTTGGTTTTGGTGTTGGAGGAAATATAATTACAGCCAGATTCATTGGAGAGAAAAAATATAATAATGCTCAGACAGCTATTTATACATCTTTAATATCAATTTTTATATTAGCGATAATTATTACATCACTTGGTTTAGCTTTATTAAAGCCTTTATTATTAATGCTAAATGTTGGTGGTCAATCATATTATGATGAAGCTTTTATATATTTACTTTTTTATACATGTGGTATAACATTTTTGTTTATATATAATGTTGTAACATCTTTATTTCAATCATTAGGAAATTCTAGAATACCTTTATATTTATTAATAATATCGACAATTTTAAATTTGGTATTAGATATCATATTTGTCAAATCAGGTTTTGGTATTAAAGGTATAGCAATCGCTACATTTATATCTCAGGCGACTGCTTCAATAATATCTTTAATTATTTTATTAATATATTCTAAAAAGATATTAAATGAAAAAGGTAAATTATTTGATAAAAGAATTTTAAAAACAATATTATCAATTGCGATACCATCAATTATTCAAGGATCTATTATTTCAATTGGTGGTGTAATGATACAATCATTAATCAATTCATTTGGTCCAAATGTTACAGCTGGATATGGAGCGGCTTATAAGATTGTCTATGTCATTGTAAATATTTATACAGTTATGTCAAATGCTATATCAACTTTTACATCAACTAATGCTGGAGCGGGACAATATGATAGAATAAAAAAAGGTTTTTATTCAGGATTATTAATATGTGGATTCTTAACTATTATAGCGACACTAATCTTTATGATTATTCCTAAACCATTATTATCAATATTTGGAAATGAAAACACTAGTGATGATGTTGTAGAAGTAGGTAAAAATTTTATTTATTGTGTCGCGCCATTTTATATATTTTTATGTATAAAAATTCCATGTGATGGAGTATTAAAGGGCTCTAAGGATATGAGAAGTTTTATGATAGCGACATTTGTAGATTTGATAATTAGAGTTGGTTTATCTTATTTATTAGGTAATGTTTTACCAGATGAATATAAATTGTTAGGTATATTCTTATCATGGCCAATTGGATGGTTATTTGGTATGGCTATTTCTATTTTTGCTTATAAACAAGGAAGATGGAAAAGACTTATTGGTTATAATTAAATGAATAATTTATAATAGCACCATATTTATGGTGCTTTATTTTTGTAATTGTGATAAATTATTAATAGGTGATATTAATGTTTTTTAAGAAAAAAATTAAATTTGAATCTAAATTTAAAAAAGATGAATTTGTATCATTTCATATGAATAATGATCTTAAACATGGCGTTATTAAAAATATTAGAAAAGAAAATGATATTATTTATTATGATATAAATGTTGGTGGAGAAGCTACTTGGTTAGCTAAAAATATAGAAGAAAAAGATATTCTAAAAATAAAATAATATAGAGGCTATTATGATAACAAATTTTTTAGATGGTAAAGAAATTGATTCTTTTTTTAAAGAAGAAAAAAATATTAATATTAATGATTTTAATAAAAAATATTATCTTAAAGATTATAATATAAATCCTGATTTGATTGAAACTAATAAGATTCAAGATTTAATTGATTATATTTCTGATAATGGTGGTGGACTATTAGTAATTGATGGAATATATAAAACAGGCGCTTTATATTTTAAAGATAAAGTAAGCTTATATTTAAAAAAAGATTCTAAAATAATTGCGAGCGAGAATATTAATGATTATCCACTAAGCTACACAAGAATAGAAGGAGAAAGCGGATTGTATTATCCTGCATTATTAAATTTTATTGGTGTTAATAATGTTCAAATATTTGGTGAAGGTATTATTGATGGTAATGGTTCTTCTCATTGGAAAAGTTTTTGGAATAGATTTAAATGGAATAAAAACGCGACAAATAAGGATGAACAAAGACCTAGATTAATATTTATTTCTAATTCTAATAATGTAACAATAGATGGTATTTCATTAATTAATTCACCTTTTTGGAATATTCATATTTATAAATCAGAATACATTAAAGTTTTAAACACAAATATTTTTTCACCAGAAGTACCAATTAAAGCTCCTTCAACTGATGGAGTTGATGTTGATTATTGTAAATATGTTTTAATTAAGAATAATACATTTGATGTTAATGATGATGCGATAAGCTTAAAAGGTGGAAAAGGTCCGTATGCTGATAAAGATTTCCATAATGGCATAAATGAATATATTATTATTGAGAATAATACGTTTAAGTTTTGTCATTCATGTTTAACTTTAGGTAGTGAATCTATTCATAATAAAGATATTATTTTTAAAGATTTTATATCATTAGAATCTAATAATATTTTATGGTGTAAGATTAGACCTGATACACCACAAATCTATGAAAATATATTAATAGATAATGGTAAAGGATATTCTAAAGCATTAATATATATTAGACCTTGGACTCAATATTATGATTTAAAGGGTAGAAAGGATTTACCTATTAATATATGTCGTAATATTAAAATATCTAATGTTAACTTAAAATTTGATAATTATTTTAAAATTACTAAATCTAATCAATATATTTTAAAAGATTTTGAATTTGACAATTTAAATATTGATTGTTTAATATCAGGATTTGATTCTAATATTGTTGATAACATTAAAATTAATAATGTTATAGTTAATGAAAAATATAAAGATTTAGAAAATAAATTAGAAGAAGTAAAAAAGAGATTTAAAGAAGAACATATTAAATCTGTTTCTAAATATAAAAATCCAGTTATTGTTGTATCAAATACATATAAAGGAATATGGCTAGAACATGTATATGATTCTATAATGTATGGTAATTTAACTGATGATTTTACTATAGCAAAATCAACAATTAATCTATTTTTAGATTTAGCAAATGATAAGGGTCAAATACCATGTTTTATAAAAGATGATGGATCTGTTGGCTTTTCACAAATTCAAGAATGTGTATCATTTGCTAGACTTGGCTTTATTGTGTATGAGAAAACTAATGATTTGGAATTATTAAAGAAATTATATGATAAATCAATTAAATACGTAGATTTTTTATATAAATATCGTATGACTATGAATAAGGGATTAGTTGAAATGTTTGTTGGATATGATACTGGTCATGATAATAGTGGAAGACTTGATGGTATGAAATACAAAGGATATTATAGTATTAACAATGAAAGAATTGATTCATCAATAAAGCCTGATGATAATTCAATAATCGCTGTTGATTTAAATTGTAATTTATATATGACTTTAAATACAATTAAAGAAATGGCTATTGTATTAAATGATAGTAAAAATATTTTAAAATATGATAAGCTTCAAAGAGAATTAAAAAGAAATTTATTTAATGTATGTTTTGATGAAGAAGATTCTTTCTTTTATGATGTTGATATAAATGGTAAAAGAAAATATAAATCTTCATCTATATTTAGTTTATTTATTGAAAGAGTATTAGATAAGGATAAAGATAAAGAATTGATTGATAAAATATATAATAAATATATTAAAAATCCAAATGAATTCTGGACTAATTATCCATTTCCATCTATGAGTATATCTGATAAATCATTTAAAGATCATAAAAAGCCAAATTCATGGGGATATTATAGTCAAGCTTTAATTGCATTAAGATGTTCATTATGGATGGATTATTATGGATATAAAAAAGATTATGATGAATTATTATATAAATGGTTAGATAAATTTATAGAATATTATTATGATATGCCATTTGGACAAGAACTAGATCCTATAACTGGAGAATGTAGTGGATGTTCTTTAAATTATTCAACATCAATAATTTTATTTTTGTATGCTATTAGAAGATTAAAATTATTACAATCTCATGATATAATTCCTACATTTTAAATAAAAAGAATGCCAATTATTTGTGGCATTCTTTTTTGATTATGTAATTAGCTGCGAGATCTCCCATTAATTTATATGCTTTTTTAGATGGATGTAAATGATCACCTGAATCACATTCATCCTTAAAATACCAAATACCCTCTTTTTCGATTCCTATTTCATTTTGAAAATCAATTGTTTCATAATTATTTAATAATAATTCATTAAATTCATTTTTTAGTTTTTCTCTAAATGGTGCGTATGTTCTCCAATTATAAATAGGAAGAAGAGTTCCTACAATAAATTCTAATTTTAATTTATCTGAACATTCTTTATAATATTTAATTCCATCAAATAATTCATTTGCGGTTGGTAGGTCACTCATAGGTCTAAATATATTTATATTTTCTCCTACTGGATGAATAATATCATTAATTCCATGTTGAACTATGACATATTTGGCATTTTTAACAGAAGATACTTCATGAATGAATCTATTTTCACCTTTTAATCCATATGATTGATATGTTATACATTCATATTGTCTTAATATTCTAGTTCCAGAAACAGCTTTTCTTATAACAGAAATATTATTAATATTATTTTCTCTTAAATGAAGTAACATATAATCAGGCCAATCCTGAGATGTGATTGAATCTCCGAAACATACTAAAGCTTTATTATTATCATCTGTATAAATATCAATATTAGATAAAAAATATACCCAAGAAGTAGATTTAGATTTATTGATATCTAATTTAATAAATTCAGATTGATTGCCATATCCAAAATATCCTTTAGATAGTGGTCCTATAATATCTACACCACCTGTTAGATTTGTATATTCTTTTAAATAAATATTAACAATTAAATATTCATTAGCTTTTAAATCAATATTTAATTCGTCAGATATAACATATGAATTATTATCTATTTCAACTTGTTTTTTATTATTGAATGTTAAATATTTAAAATCATTAGATTGCTTGTCAGATAATTCATTACCTTTAGATATTAATACTGAATCTATTTTTATTTTTTCATTAACACAATAATTATCAAGTGTTATTCTAATTTTAGTTCCGTCAAATGGGACAAAAATAGGATATCTTAATGTTAAATCTTTTGCGTAAGTTGCGGGTTGTGGGATTACTTTTGATTGAGCATTTCCCCACATGGTTGTCCATTTCATATAATCACATCCTAACATATATATTTTATTCTTATTTATAATTAATCTCAAATATTTTTAATATATAAAAAATATGTTAAAATAAGTCATTGATGAATGTAGGTGATCAAGTTGAAGGTATTTGTCGTTGAACCAATCTCAAATGATTTGAAAAATAAATTAGAATCTTTATTTGAAATAACTGATGATATTACAATTTGTGATATTGCAATAATAAGAAACAAAGAATTAAATAAAGAAATATTAGATAGTGCTAAAAATCTAAAATTAATTGCAGTATATGGTACTGGTTATAATATGATTGATTTAGATTATGCTAAAAAAATAGGTATTAAGGTTTTTAATACACCAGGATTAAATAAGAATGCCGTATCTGAATTAACAATTGGTTTAATGATAGATATTTCTAGAAATATAGTTAAATCATTAAATTGTAAAGAACTAGGTTCAAATTCACTAATGGGATATGAATTAAAAAATAAAACTTGTGGTTTTATTGGCTTAGGTAATATTTCTATTAATACAGCTAAAATATTACATTATGGATTTGATATGGAGATATTAGGATACAATAGGACTAAAAAGAATATTTCGTTTATAAATGAAGTATCATTAGATTATTTACTTGAAAATAGTGATTATATTATTATAGGTTTAGCTTTAAATGATGAAACAAGAAATTTCATAAATATAGATTTATTTAATAAAATGGATAAAAAGCCATTTGTTATTAATCCATCTAGAGGATTATTAGTTAATAATGATGATTTATTATATGCTTTAAAAAATAATTTAATTAAAGGATATGCATCTGATGTATATTATCCTGAACCAATAGATGATAATAATCCATTATTAAAAGAAAATGTTATTATTTTACCACATATAGGGGCTTGTACAAATGAAGCACATGAATTAGTATCAAATGCTTTATTTGATAATTTAGTTAAATTTATTAATAATAAAAAATTAGATAATTTATTATAGGTATTAAAAAATTATTAGACTATTTATTTAAAAAAATATTGATAAAAATATTTTTAGATGGTTTTTATTATGTAGATAATATAAAAATTATATGTTATAATAAAATGTAACTTATCGAAACGAGGTACTAACATGTATACTGAAGAAGATTTAAAGAAGTATGATTATTTTAAAGACATTGATATTAATTATGCTTTAGATTCTCTAACAGGAGTTTTATCTAGACCTAATATTTTAGGCTTCGCTAGACATTTAGTTGAAAACAATGTTGAATTTATGATGGGTATATTAGATATTGATAATTTTAAATTAGTCAATGATAATTATGGTCATAAGGTTGGTGATGGTTGTTTACAACAACTAGGATCAAGTTTTGCTAAATATGTTGGTGATGATGGATTAGTTGGTAGATTTGGTGGAGATGAGTTTATAGTTATCTATTTTAAGGGTACTGAATATGATGATGTTCACGACTATATAGAAAAAATGTTTAATAGTGGTGAAATTGTTAGAAAAAAATTCAAAGTTGATAAAGTAAGCTTTTATGTTACAGCGACTATTGGATGTGCATCATTCCCTAAGGATGCTAAAAATTATGATGAATTATTCTTGACAGTAGATAAAGCATTATATAGAGGAAAGACAAAGGGTAGAAACTGCTTTATAGTATATGTCGAAGCAAAACATAAAAATGTAGAAGTTCACATGAGAGAACAATCATCATTAGTTAATATGTTCACTAGAATTTCTGAAATTGCATCTAATAATAAAAACTCGATTGAATGTAGAGTAAGAAATATATTGGATTATATTACTGTTGCCCTACAAATATCTGAGTCTGCGTTATTATTTGCGGATAAATCAACTATTGTTAGTGGTGATGGTTATAATTGTGATATTGATGAAAACTGTTTATCAATATTTGAAAATTTAACTAAGAATGATTCTTTATTTATACCAAATGGTATATTTGATTTTACTAAAAATGAGAAGATATCAAAATTTGTTGCTGAAAAGAAAATAATCACATTTATGGCTTCTAGAATTTCTATTAACAAAAAAACATTTGCTTATTTAGTTTTATTTGAAGATAAAATAACTAGAATTTGGCAAGAAAAAGAAGCTGCTTTGTGTTTATATTTAAATAAAATAGTTGAATTATTATATAAATAAAAAAAGAAAATTCCTTGGAAATCAAGGAATTTTTTATATTGATCTAGTATAATCTTTTAACCATATTGCTTCATCATCAGTAAGATGAGGACTAATTGTATCATATACCATTTGATGGTATTGATTTAACCATTCTTTTTCTTCTTTAGTAAGAAGTGAAGGTTTGATTGCATCTAAATCAATCGGAACGAATGTAAGAGTTTCAAATCCTAAGAACTCTCCCCATTCATTTTCTTTTTTAGATACACATAGCATTTCATTTTCTATTCTAATACCATATTTATCTTCTAAATAAATACCAGGCTCATTTGTTGTAATCATACCGGGTTCAATTGGAGCTGCCTCATTTCTATTTGGAGATTTTTTCCATCTGAAGGCATTTGGTGCCTCATGAACAGAAAGAAGATTACCTACTCCATGACCTGTACCACATTTATAATCTATTAATGTTTTCCAAATTGGTTCTCTAGCTAACACGTCTAGGTTCATACCAGTACATCCTCTTAGGAATATTGCTTGAGATAAATTAATAACTGATTTTAAAACAGTAGTATAATGAACTCTCATTTGATCTGTAATACGACCAACAGCGAATGTTCTTGTTACATCTGTAGTACCTTCAAGATAGTGACCACCACTATCTATTAATAAGAAGCTATTTCCTTCGATTTTAACATCTGATTCAGGTGTAGCAGAATAATGCATCATAGCTCCATGCTCTTTAAATGCACATATTGTACTGAATGATAAATCAACAAAGCCTTTATTTTCTTTTCTTAACTTTTCAGTAAGCTTTGTTAGTGACAATTCAGTCATTTCAATACCATTTTCTAGATTGTTTTTTATATGATACATCAGCTTAGTCATTGAAACTCCATCTTTGATATGAGCTTCTTTAATATTAGCAATTTCAACATCATTTTTGATTGCTTTTAATAATAGTGAAGGATTTTCTCTATCAATAATTAGATTTGCATTTTCTAATGTTTCATATAATAAATAATTTGTTTTAGATAAATCCATTAATATTTTTTTATTGTTAATAGTTTGACAGAATTTATAAATAGCTTCATATGGCCTAACTACTATTTCATTTTCATCTAAATATTTTTCTACATCAATAGTTAATTTATTTAGATTAACAAATAAAGTTGTAGATTCATTAGTTATTACAGTGAATGCTAAAAATACAGGAGTATGTAAAACATCATTAGCTCTTAGGTTATATAACCATGCTTGATCCTCAAGAGAAGATATAATATGCATATCACAGTTATATTCAGCCATTTTTTCTTTGATTTCCTTTAATTTATCTTTATATGGCTTTCCTGTAAATATTTCATTTAGTTTATATATAACTGAGAATGGAAGTTCTGGTCTATCTTTCCAAACATCATTTACTAAATCAATATCTGCCTTAATTTTGATTTGAGAATTTAATTTGTTTTTTAAATCAATAACGAAGGTAGTAGACATAACCTTTCCATCAAATGCTAGTGTATCCCCAGGCTTTAATGTATTAACTAAGAAATCAATTATTGATGGGACATCCTTTTGATCCATCTTCATTAATTCAATATTGTTACCTTCAATTTGTTTTGATGCTTGAATATAATATCTACCATCTGTCCATAGATAGCTTTTGTTTTGTAATACAACTAAAGTACCAGCACTACCAGTGAATCCTGATAAATAATTTCTCCCTTTAAAGAAGTCTCCAACATATTCACTACCATGATAATCATTTGTTGGTATAATATACGCATTTATATTCTGTTCAACCATCTTTTGTTGAAATAATTCTAATTGCTCCATTATATAAAACCTCCAAGTAAAATTATACTATGAATATGCTAAAAAATAAATATAATAGATTGAGTTTAATCGTGTTTTGATTTATAATTTTTACGTAAGGAAGTGATTGCTTATGGATCTAGGATTCTGTGGTATCATTGATATAGTTGTTGTCTTACTTTTAGTATTAACAGTTATCATTGGATATAAAAGAGGTTTTGTTAAAAAATTCATAGCTTTATTCAGTGTTCTAATAGCAATTGCTTTAGCAATTTTATTGTTTGGTGAATTTGCGTATAGAATAAAAGAATGGGGATTATTCGGTATATATAAAGGATTCTATAATGGTGCTTATGAAAAGATTAGTTCTATTTCAGGAAGTGATACAACAGAAGTAGTTAAGAATGCTTTAAATATTCCTGGATGGATTGCAGAAAAGCTTGTTAAATGGGCTGGAAATCCTACTATGGAAGAATTAGCTGATTCTGTTGCTGACCAATATGCAATGTTCTTTACTAAAATTATAGCTTTCGCAATTATATTTGTTGGAACACTAATATTGTTCTTAATATTAAGAATTTTATGTAATGTATTTAGAAAATCAAAATTTGTTAGAGTTGTTGATGGTATATTAGGTGTTGCGTTATCGCTCGTTATTTATGTAGCATCAATTTCATTAATATTCTTCATTATGAGTCTTATTTATAATCATGCAGGAAGTGAAGGATTTAATAATTTCTTAAATACAGATTTAAAATTATTAGATGATGGAACTTTTAGATTATCTAAATGGTTATTCCAAGGTAATTTATTTGATTTCATAAAGAATTTATTTGCTTAAAAAATTAATGCATCATTTGATGCATTTCAGACCGTTGACAAACTACTACTTTTTGGAGAAATCCAATGGGTAGTAGTT
>CAMJOZ010000041.1 GCA_946407635.1 uncultured Caryophanales bacterium | reverse complement strand
CAAAATCATCAAATACATATCCTGGTGCCTTATGTAAATCTAAAACAACATTTAAATTATATTTTTTACACCAAGAAATACATAAATCAATATATTTATATCCAATCACGTTATCACACATGTTTTTTTCATCATAAATATTTTCAAAATCAACAGGTAATCTTAGATGATCACAACCAATTTCTTTAATTTTTTTAATATCTTCTTCTTTAATAAAGGTATCTAAATGAGATACTTCTAAGCTTCCTTGTGATAACCATCCACCTAAATTTACACCTTTTATATATCCATCTAATTTAATCATTTTCCACCTCGAAATAATATTCTATTTTTTCATTATATTTTTTACCCTTTAATAAAATATCTTTTTTATCTTTTATGAAAGGACTATTTATAGAATTTGGATGATAACAACATTCTAAACATATTGCATAATATGGTTCCATTTTTTTATCATTATTCATCATTAGTTTTTCAACATAATTACATGTATAAATAACAACAACTGGATATGTTGTTTTAATTTTCATTGTTCTTTTAGAGTTAATATCATGTAATATAACTTTATAATTATCATCATTATTATCAAATATATATGGATAATCATATCCATTTGTATTATTTATTATTTCAGGATCATTTAAGTAATCACCTATTTTATGCATATTCTTAAAAGAATATATTTTACTACAATCAACTATTTCTTGTGGTAATAAATTCTCTATTCTTTCCATTTTAGTCGCATCAATAAATAATTTATGATTTAAGATATTATCTTTAGAATCACCACTCAAATTGAAATATGAATGATTAGAAATATTCAATAAAGTATTATCATTTGATATGGCATCATATTCTAAAGTAAGTTTATTAATATCTTTATATAATTTATAAATTATTTTTAATACAACATCACCTGGATAGCCAGATTCCATATCAGGTGAATAATAAGAAAATTTTACTTCATAATAAGAATCAGTTTCTTTTTGTTCATATTCAAATTCTTTATAACCAAATCCATCTATTCCACCATGTAAGCCGTTTGGATCTTTTGATTTAATTGTATATTCTTTATTATTTAGTTTAAACTTTGAATTTGATATTCTACCACCAGTTCTACCAATTGTTTTACCTAAATAGCTTCTTTCTTTATTAAAATCCTTTTTATTTTTTGTCGTATATAAAATAGATTCTAATTTATTATTTTTATCAACTGTTTTGATGTCATAAATAGACGCACCAACATTACATAAAGTAACAACAGTATTAAATTTATTAGATATTTCAATGAATTTAATCATTATATTGCACCTCATACATTATAGTATATAAAAGCGCATCTTTAGTAAAATGCGCTATTTGTTTTTAAAAAGAACTATTCAGTTGTTTCTTCCTTTTCTTCAGCAGGACTTGATTCTTCAACTGGTTGAGTTTCATCCTCAACAGGTGCCTTTTCCTCTACAGAAGTTTCTACCTCAACTGGTTTATCTTCCACAGCAGGAGCTTCTTCTACTGAAGTTTTTTCAACAATTGGTTGTTCATCTAAAGCATTCTCTTTTGCTTCAGCTTCCTTCATCACAGCCAATCTAGGATCAATTAAGTATTCTTCATCTAAGAATTCAAGGTTTCTATCATCTTCCTTAGAAAATAAATGAACATGACTTCCATTAAATCCTAACTTAATTGTTTGACCAACATAATTTACATATCCTTCAAGGGTAGGAACAATAACAATTACATCCTTTTCCTTAACTGTCATATGTAAATGAGCTGCAGGTCCCATTAATTCTGAAACATTAACAAGGCCATCAATTCCTTTATCACCAACAACCATGTGATCTGGTCTTACACCTAATGTAATTTTTTGACTAGTAACGTTATTAGCAGATAATCTCTCCTGTTTTTCTTCTGAAACTAAAACCTTATAGTCATCAACAATTACATAATATTTACCATCTTCTAAAGATAATTCTGCATCAAAATAGTTCATTTGAGGAGTTCCAATGAATCCTGATACGAATTTATTTCTTGGATGGTCATAAACCTCTTGAGGAGTACCGATTTGTTGTACAAATCCATCTTTCATAACAACAATACGATCACCTAAAGTCATCGCCTCAACTTGGTCATGTGTAACATAAATAAATGTAGTATTAATTCTACTTCTTAATTTAATAATCTCAGCACGCATTTGATTACGTAGTTTTGCGTCCAAATTTGATAATGGCTCATCCATTAATAAAACTTTTGGATTTCTAACGATAGCTCTACCGATAGCAACACGTTGTCTTTGACCACCAGATAGATTTTTAGGCTTTCTATCAAGATATTCTGTAATATTTAATATTTCAGCTGCCTCTCTTACCTTTCTATCGATTTCATCCTTAGGTGTGTGTTTAATTTTTAATGAATATGCCATATTTTGGTAAACTGTCATATGAGGGTATAAAGCATATGATTGGAATACCATTGCAATATCTCTATCCTTTGGCTCAATTGAATTTACAATCTTACCATCAATATATAATTCGCCTTCACTGATTTCTTCAAGACCAGCAACCATACGTAATGTAGTTGATTTACCACAACCAGAAGGTCCTACTAGTACAATAAATTCACCATCTTTAATATGTAAATTTAAGCTTTGTACTGCAATAACACCTTTTTCTGTAATTTGAAGATTATGTTTTCTAACATGAGGAACAACCTTCTTACCAAATAAACCAAAATATTTTCTTCTTGGTTTATCAATATATGGATAAATCTTTACTAAATCCTTTAAAATTACTTCTGCCATATTTTATAACCTCTCTTTTATCCTTTAACTGAACCACTTGTTACACCTTTAATGATAGATTTTGATAAAATGAAGAATACTATCATTACTGGGAATACTGAAATAAATATCGCTGCATATAACATACCTGTATCCATTCTTGCGAAGTCTGCACTTCTTAATAATGATAACATAGTAGGTAATGTTCTCTTATCTTTATCAGTAATTAACAAAGTTGGCAAATATAAGTTGTTCCATGAAGCAACAAATGAGAAAATTAATTGTACAGCAAGTGCTGGCTTCATTATTGGTAGAACAATTCTATTAAATGTCATAAATTCATTTGATCCATCCATTCTTGATGCTTCTACTAATTCAAGAGGAAGATTTGCTCTTAAATGTTGAAGCATATAAAAGAATGTCGCAGGAGCACAAATACCAGGAACAATTAAAATCCAATATTGATTTGTCCATCCCATTTGATCGCACATTTGGATGAAACCAACTGAAGCAACTTGTGAAGGAATCATCATAATAGCAAGAATAAAAGTTTCTGCTACTTTCTTTAATTTAAAATTATAAGCATAAATACCATAAGCACATAATGCTGAGAAATATGTAGTTACTATTGCTGATAATGATGCAATAATAAATGAGTTTAACATACCTCTTGGTACATTAGCTAATCCTGTATTTGTCCATAAACTAGAAAGATTATCAAAGAAATGTGAAGATGGTAATAATGTAAAACCATTTTGTAATTCTTTATGACTTCTAGTTGCATTTACAAAGAGTAAATAGAAGAAAAATAAACAAACAATTAATAAACCAATCATAAATGTATAAACTAAAACTCTTTGAGTAATTAGCTTAATTTTAGCTGATCTATTTTCGTTATATCCTAATTGTTTTTCCATAAATTATTTATAATCCTCCTTCTTTGAAATTGATTTGAAGACTATAATACTGAATATACCTGTTACAATAAATAATACAATTGCTATTGCACCAGCAACACCATAATTTCTAGATCCTGATAGATTGTCATTCAATAACATAACAAGAGTCTTAGACGTCTTATTCGGAGCTCCTTCGCCCTTAGTTAATACTTGCGGAACATCATACATTTGAAGTCCACCAATCATTGATGTAATGATAACATATACAAGAATTGGTTTTAATAATGGTAATGTAATATCAGTGAATACTCTAGTTGATGATGCACCATCCATACGTGCAGATTCAAATAAGCTTTCATCAATTCCCATGATACCAGCCATTAATAAAATTGTAGTATTACCAAACCACATTAAGAAGTTCATAAGAGCTACTAGACCTCTTGTAGACCAAGTATAAGTTGTTACAAAATCAACTTTTTTATCAATCCATCCGAGTGCTAATAAAATTTGATTAAATGGACCTGTTGTGTCAAATAGTGCATAAAATAAGAATGCAAATGCAGTAGCCATAATTAGATTAGGCATATAGTATACTGCTTTAAACAAACCTGTACATTTCAAATTTAGTCTAGTACTTGTAAAGAATAATGCTAATATCAATGAAAATGCAAGTTGTACTACAGCTCCTAAAACCCACATTATAACTGTATTCCATAAACATTTTAATATCATTACTTCACCATTTGCAGTTGGTGAGAATAAATCAATATAATTTTGCAATCCAACAAATGATGGTCCTACTACAGTCAAACCTTCATATTTATAGTCAAGAAAACTATAAACTAATGTTGTAATTTGAGGATAAAGAGTAAAAATAGCATATGCAACAAAGAATGGTAATATGAAAATATATCCCCATTTTGCATAACTTACTGCTCTTTTGGTTTTCTTAGGCTTTTCTTCTATTGTATTTTCCATAGATTAGAATCCTCTCCTTCATTTTTGAAAAAATGTGGCGGAAAACTTTCCCGCCACATCTCCCAATATTTAATAAATATAATTAGTATTGTAATTAAGCATTAACTTTTCCGTTACTCTTTTCTTTGATATATTGTTTGAAGTTATTTAATGCTACTTCCTTAGTTACACCATCAGCCTTCTTTAAGTATTCTTGGAACTTGTTTTGTAAACCTTCATTACAATATTGATCATAAATTGTTTGATTTTGGAATACAATATTTTGAGCTCCAGTTAAGTATAACTTAGTATCGTTTTGTCCACCTAAGAATGCATTACCTTCATCTAAATAATCATAGAAGTTAGAAACCGCTTGGTTAACTTTTGTATTATTAACAAATTGATTTTCTTGGAATGCTAATGCTCTTGTTACTTGAGTATCAGTTGTAAATGCATTAATTGTCTTAGCAACTAAATTATCATCATCTCCACCTGTAGCTGCAAGCATCCAAGTACCACCCCAGAAGTATGATGCAGGACCTTCAACTAGACCCCAATCACCAAATGAATTGTCTTCGCCTTCTTGAGCAGGACCCATACAGAAATTATAATACCATGCTGGTCCGAAGTAACAGAATGCTTTACCATCTACCTTCATTTCGTTAGTAGTTTCTGTATCCCAGATACCAGAAGTTAAAGTATATTCATTATTTACGAATGTTTCAGCTTGATCCATCCATGCAAGAATTTGATCATCAAATTGTAAATTATTGTTAGAATCTACCCATGGTTTAGATACATTATTAGAGAATGCTCTATAAGTTTCAGCAAATGATGCAGTCATATAATATCCTTTTGCTTTCATATCTGCAGCAACTGCATTGAACTTATCCCAGCTATTAATCTTTTGTTGTACATACTCAGGAGTATCATTTCCTTCGCCCCATAATGCTTTAGCAATTGAACGACGATAGATTACACCTGCAGGACAGCATTGGAATGATGCACCCTTTACAACACCTTTTGAATCAGATGAAGCTTCAACTGTGTATTGATAACAATTACTGAAATCAACTTTCTTAGAATTATTGTTAGCATCTGTATACTTTAGATTAGAAACATCCTTAGTATATTCACTGTTAGTATACTTTAAGATATAATCAGCTTCTGCTAAGAATAAGTCAACCTTATCACGAGAACCTGCACTTGCGTTCTTCTCTAATGCTTTATCAAGAGCTTCTTGGTAAGCACCATTGTCAGATGGAACGATAGTGAACTTTACTTCTTTACCATCTAAGTGAACAGTCTTAGCTAAATCAGTTGTCTTCTCGTCAGAAACATACTTATAGAAGAATCCTTGGAACTCAGTGTTCCATGCATAAATGTGGAATACATCACTTGCACCACAGCTTGTAAGAGATACTGCTGCTAATCCTAATGCTGCAGCACCTAAACCTAATAAAACCTTTTTTTTCATAAATTTTCCCTTGTCTCCTTTGCTTGAAAAAAATTCTTTACTACGCTAGTAAATAGGTTTACTATTTCCTTAATCGTTTAAGAAATAGTTATTTGATTTTTGTTATTTTAAAAGGTAAATTCTGTCTCATTTACTACTAAAACGTTTTCATATGATATTATTTTAAAAATAAGACTTCTTAAAATGGGACAAAACATATTAACTTTTGAAATAACTGATTACTACTACTTGTATGATATCACTTAAAAATTATTTTGTAAACACTTTTTTAGAAAAAACTTAAACGTTTCCGAAAATCGTTTTCACATTTTTTTTAAAAGCGTGTTTTATATATTTTTAAATATATATTATGCGGCTATGATTCTTTAATTATTTTCTTAAATTCATAAAAAGAATCTTTTTTTATTCTTTTTCCTGTCTTGTAATCGACAAAAACTAGGCCAAATCTCTTTCTTAATCCGCTATTCCACTCAAAATTATCAAACAAACTCCAAACAAAATAGCCTTTAACGTCAATTTCCTTAGATATTTTTTCTAATTCAATTAAATATCTTCTAATATAATCAATTCTTTGAGGATCATGTACTTTTCCATCAAGAGATACTACATCATTATTACAAAAACCATTTTCACTAATAATTATAGGTTTCTTATATCTTCTATAAAGATACTTAGGACCATAATATAATGTCTCTGGAACCACCTGTAACCAATCAATATTACCTTCTGGGTAACCAAAATCAAATTTATCTTTAGTCAAATTCCCATTTTCATCTAAAGAATAATAATTTCCTGAATAAAAATTTTGATAAATGTAATCTAAAGGTTGATTTATTAAATCTAAATCTTCTTTTGTTATATTAGGTAAAACATCCTTAAATTGTTCATAATATGTTTTTGGATAGTCACCTAAAAATATAGGATCACTATATATAGATACACTATTTGAATATTCAGAGCTTCTCTTAATATCAAAATATTCTTGGTAACACTTCTCTTCTAAAATCTCATTATTTCTATTAGAAGGAATAGCAGGTCTTGAGCATGGCGCAAACCCAACTGTAGAATCAGGAATATTTTTTCTAATAACTTTTACAGCCGCACCATGACATTTTAATAAATTATGAATAGCTTGCAACATTTCTTTATCATTATATTTAGTCCCTGGTGCAAAATAACATGCATCATGACCCATAAACATAATACATTGTGGTTCATTAATTGTAATAAAATCTTTAACTAGGCCCTTTAATGCATTTGTAATAACATCTGTATAATATTCAAAATATTTAACTATATCATCATTTAAAAACCCACCAATATCATCAAGCCATTGAGGCATATCCCAGTGATATATTGTCACAACAGGCTTAATATTATTTTTGATTAATTCTTTACATAGTTTTACATAATAATTAATTCCTTTTTTATTAGGCTTATTATTAGAATTAATTACACGCCCCCATGCGATAGAGAATCTATATGCTTTAACTCCTAAGTTTTTTATTAACTTAACATCATCTTTGTATTTTATGTAGCTTTCACAGGTTTTTGTTCCATCACTACCATCAATAATAGCACCTTCTTTTTTACAAAAAGTATCCCATATTGATTCACATCTTCCATCCGCATCAACTGATCCTTCAATTTGATATGAAGCGGTAGCTACACCAAAAATAAAATCTTTATCAAACATTTTTAAGCCTCCTTAGACAAATAAAACAATGGTACAACCATTGTTTTATGAATTAATTATTAATATCCTTTACAGTTTGTCCTTCTTGTAAATATCCTTTTACAATTATTCTTTCTGCAATAGTAGTTTTAGGATTTTCTATTGTTTCTATTAGCTTTTGAACAGATTTTTTACCGATTTCAACCGAATCTTGAACATATGTAGTAATGATTGGTCTAGATAATCTTGATAATTTAATACCATCATATCCTACTATACTAATATCATCAGGAACTTTCATTCCATGCTTTTCAATTTCAGTCACTCCACCTAATAAAGAGTAATCATCTGGATATATAATACAAGTTGGTTTATTTTTTAAAGATAAAAGCTCTCTTGTAGCCTCACCACTTACCTTTGGTATGTGATATCTTCCTTCCTTAACATATTCATCAGGAACCTCAATTCCTAATTCTTCACATGCTTTATAAAAACTAGCAACACGCTTTTGAGTTACTGAAGTATCATCACCCTTAATAAAGGCAATTTTCTTATGACCTAATTTATGAACATATTCAACTATATCTTTTTCACCTTGAATATTATCAGAAACAACTGATGACTTCTCATTAAAATCATAATCAATGGTTACAGTTGGAATATCACTTTCAACTAGTTGAATTACCTCAGGATCCTTAAAATCAACTGAAGCGATTATAACTCCATCAACATTACGATATCTTGCATGTTCATAAAAAGTTAAATGATTTTCTCCGAAATGGTGAGATATAAATGTTATATCATAGCCATTTTTTTCGCTTTCATCTTTGATTGAGTTTAACATTGAAGAAAAATATTCATGTTCTAATCCAGAGCTTGTTTCATCCACGAATAAAACTCCAATATTGTAACTTCTTTTAGTTTTTAATAATCTAGCAGATGCATTAGGTATATAACCCATTTCTTTCGCAACGCTTCTTATATATTCTGCTGTTTTTTCGTTTAAATCTGAATCACCATGCAAAGCTTTACTTACTGAAGCAATAGACAATCCACATCTATCCGCAATGTCTTTAATTTTTACCATAATATATCATTCGTCTCCTATAAATTGTCATATTACTACGAAAACGGTTTAGTACTTTACAATTATATTATATTGTTTTAACAAGAAAAAAACAACACAAAATAAATTTTATGTAGAAATTTATAAAAATTACTAAAAAATATGCTTGCTTTCATAGAAAATAACGATTATAATAAGAGTAAGAACTTACTTAAACGTTTTCGGAAATAAAAAGGGAGCAAAGTATGAAATTTGGATATTTTGATGATAAAGAATACGAATATGTTATAACAAATTATAATACTCCTCTTCCATGGATAAATTATTTAGGACAAGATGGATTCTTCAGCTTAATGAGTAACACATGTGGTGGTTACATGTTCTATAAAGATGCTAAATTAAGAAGAATCACTAGATTTAGATATAATAATGTTCCTAGAGATTATGGTGGAAGATATTACTATATTAATGATAATAATACTATATGGAATCCAGGATTTCTTCCATTTAAAACAAAACTAGATAGTTATAAATGTAGACACGGCCTTGGATATACAATTTTTGAAAGTGAAAAAAATAAGCTTAAATCTGAATTATTATGTTTTGTACCATTAAATGATTTATGTGAAATCAATCAATTAACATTAACTAATAATGATAATAAAACAAAAAATATTACATTACATGGTGTAATAGAATGGTGTTTATGGAACGCAGTTGATGATCAAACAAATTTCCAAAGAAACTGGAATATTGGTGAAGTTGAAATTGATGATCAAACAATTTATCATAAAACAGAATATAGAGAAAGACGTAATCATTATGCCTTCTATCATACAAATGTTAAGCATGATGGATTTGATTCTGATTTAGATACATTTGTTGGATTATATAATTCTTGGTGTGATCCTTCTGCTGTTTTAAATAAAACATCTTATAATTCAGTTGCGTCAGGATGGGCTCCTATCGCTTCACATATGTTTAATATAGAATTAAAGCCAGGCGAATCAAAAACTATTATTTTCCAAACTGGTTATGTTGAAAATGATGATGATAAAAAATTCACTAGCTTAGATGTTATTAACAAAGATAAAGCATATTATCTTCAAGATAAATATGATAATAAAGAAAAAGTTGAAAAAGCATTTAATGAATTAAAGAATAAATGGGTAACTCTTCTTTCTACATTAAATGTTAAATCAGATAATGAAAAATTTGACCGTATGATTAATATTTGGAATCAATATCAATGTATGGTTACATTTAATATGTCTAGATCTGCCTCATATTATGAGAGTGGTACTGGACGCGGAATGGGATTTAGAGATAGTTGTCAAGATTTATTAGGATTCTTACATTTGATTCCTGAAAAATCTAGGGAGAGAATAAAAGATATCGCTTCTATTCAATTTGAAGATGGTTCAACATATCATCAATATCAACCATTAACAAAACGTGGTAACGCAGATATTGGTGGTGGATTTAATGATGACCCATTGTGGTTAATCGCAGCTGTTAGTCAATATATCAAAGAGACTGGCGATTATACAATTTTAAATGATCCTACACCTTTCAATAATAAGGAAGGTTCAGAAAGACCATTAATTGATCACTTAAGAGCATCTTTAAACTTTATAATCACTCACAAAGGACCTCATGGTCTACCATTGATTGGTAGAGCTGACTGGAATGACTGCTTGAATTTAAACTGTTTCTCTAAAACACCAGGTGAATCATTCCAAACTACTTCTAACTTTGAATCAGGCAAGGCTGAATCTGTATTCATAGCTGGTATGTTCGTTCTTTATGGAAAGGAATTCGCAACAATACTTAAAAATATAGGTAATGTTGATGAATCAAATAAAGTATTAAAGGAAGTTAAAGATATTGAGGATGCTACTATCAAATATGGTTGGGATGGAGAATGGTTTGTTAGAGCATATGATGCTTATTGTAATAAAGTAGGTAGTCATGAATGTGAAGATGGACAAATATTCGTTGAACCACAAGGCTTCTGTACTATGGCTAGAATTGGAGAGAGTTTAGGTTATGGTAAAAAAGCTTTAGATTCAGTTGAAAAGATTTTAACAAATGATTATGGTGTTGAAATTCTTCATCCATGCTATAAAGAAT
Organism: uncultured Caryophanales bacterium; assembly: GCA_946407635.1. GTDB lineage: Bacteria > Bacillota_I > Bacilli_A > Acholeplasmatales > Anaeroplasmataceae > Anaeroplasma. The sequence goes on along the minus strand of CAMJOZ010000041.1, from coordinate 2,101 downwards.
ATCATCTAGAACTTGGTGAAGTATCAAGTTATCCTAAAGGATATAAAGAAAATGGTTCTGTATTCTGTCATAATAATCCATGGATTGTTATTGCAAATACAGTAATTGGTAATAATGAAAGAGCATTTGACGTATATAAAAGAAATTGTCCTGCTTATTTAGAGGATGTATCGGAAATCCATAAAACTGAACCATATATTTATTCTCAAACTATTGCTGGTAGAGATGCTAAAAACTATGGTGAAGCTAAAAACAGCTGGTTAACTGGTACTGCTTCTTGGACTATGTTCGCAGCAAGTCAAGCAATTCTTGGAATCAAACCTGATTATGATGGCTTAATGATAGATCCACATCTACCAAAAGAAATCAAAAACGCTAAAGTTACAAGAATATTTAGAGGAATTAAATATAATATTACAATTGAAAATAAAAATACATCAACATACCAAATGGTAGTTGATGGAAAACCAATCAATGGAAAAGTAATTCCATATGATAAAACTAAAATGGAAGTCAACGTAAAAATTTCTTTATAAACTCTTCTTTCTTTATGGAAAAAGGCCTTATTCAAAAGGCCTTTTTCTTTTATTTATTCTTCATTATCATCACTTTGTTTTACAATACCCATACTCATACCTATATTAGTAAGTTTTTTAGCTATTTTTTCATTAACTTTAATCTTACCATAAATTGTATCTAAAAGGATTTTAACAAAACTTTCACCTAAATTTTTAGATAAAATATAAACAACACATAAAGTTAATGGACCAGTAACAGTAGTTATAATACCAACATCTTTTCCTGCAAACTGTCTTACAGCAAATTCATAAGCTAAATCAGAATAATTCATTACAAATTGATCCAAATCTTTTAATGTTTTAAATCCAAAAGATTTAAATACAAACAAGAAGCTTGATAAAGATTGTTGTTCTATTTCCATACTGTTGATTGTAGCAATACGTTTGTTTAATTCATTGAAACCAGTATTAGAAATATATTCATTGAATGAATCTCCATTCAATTCAACATCTTCTAATTTAGTACCAGTTTTAACAATTTGTTTAACTTTTCTTCTGTATTCATAAATTTCATTCTTTAATTTACAGAATTCTTCATCTACTATTTCTAATAAACCAGCTAACCTATTAAAAGATCTATAATATTCCTTTGGAATATCAATATCTCTTTTATAACCAATATCATGATCAATTGAAGCCCAGCAATGCTGTAATGTACTTCTTAATTGAATTTCAAATCTTATATTATTAATATCTTCATTATTTTTATCATAATACATTTCTTTTGGTATTCTACAAATATAATGTAGTGATGAATAACCAAATTGATCAACAGTATGTTGTTTTCTTTTATCGATTGAATTTTCCCAATCAATGTCAAATGATGACTCAATGAACGCAGCATATTTATCTACATCATCCATATAAAATGTAACTATTCTAGCTGCGAATATATCTGTAATATCATATATTGATTGATATTTATATCCTTTTAAATCTAGCTTTCCTTTTAATGAATCTAAAGATTTAATTCTTGATTCAACACTATTAACCATAATATTCAAATTTGAAACAGTGTCATTTAATTCTTTCAATACTATTTCTTCTATTTTTAAATATGTAGGTTGAAGTGTTTCATATTGTTCTAAAATATCTTTATTAATAGAATCCATTAATATCACTCTTTTCTAAATACCATCGTAAAATATAATATATTTTAGCATATATATTTTTTTATTACAACAAAGGCAAACTAAAAAACACTTTGTTACCAAGCATAATTCTGAATTATATATTATTCATCTTTTGAAAAAATAAATATTATTTTAATAATATATTTGCTATAATTTAATAGTGAGGTGAAATTATGAAGGTTTTAGCAATTATTTTTGACGGATTTGAAGAGGAGGAGGCAGTCGCTCCATTCGCTTTATTAAAAAAGACTATGTGGAGTTTTTGCGCCTGTGGCGCCCGATTCGCGAGTATGTGGAAACCTCGCTTGATGATAGCGGCAAGTTAAGCATTGTGGTCAGAGGTCCGCTCTTTTCCGCGATGCAGTTTGAAATTTTCCTGCTCGAGATTGT
>CAMJOZ010000040.1 GCA_946407635.1 uncultured Caryophanales bacterium | reverse complement strand
TTGCAAGACCGGTATTAATAAATGATGTAACCCAATTTCTTGTAACAGTATTATTTAGGCTAACGTGATCAATAGATCTATACCATTCTTCACCATCAATGGCATCAGTACCACCATCAGATGCGGTTTGAACATTTGTATATTCTACTAAATACGAAAATTTATTACCAACAGCAGCCCTTACTGATTTAGCACCTAACATAAGGCAGGTTGCCTCACTTGCTTCATTGTTTATTTCACCATTTTTTACATCATCAAGTATTAGCTTGAAACTTCTAGCATAAGACTCATTTGATGAATTATTAATAACAGTGAAATCAGATCTTGTATATGTTTGAATTGAAAAATCATAGCTTGTTGTACCACTTGCTAGAGTGATTGTTACTGTTGTATTAATAGGTTTATAATCTACTCCTGCAACTGCATTAATACTTTCAGTATGGTAAGAAACTAAAACCTTCTCTCCAGCCTTACCGCTTGCATTAATTTTACAGTAAATAATACCACTTGGTTGAGCAGTATATGTATTACTTGACAATCCGACAACATTTGACGAATCTGCTTTAACATCTATAAATAATAAAGGATAAAGCAAGATAATTAATGAAATAATTATTCCAATGCTTATAAATAATTTTTTTATTGTTTTCATTGATTATCAGCTCCTTCCTCTATTTCTTTTATAGTCTTTTTAGGCAATGTTTCTATAAATCTTGAAAATTTAGATTTTGGATGTTTTGCCTTCCATTCTCTATATTTCTTTATAAGTATTTCCTCATCTATGCTTGAAACATTTGTTTCATTTTCTTGGCTTTCACTTTCATCTTCTGATTCATTATCGCTAGAAGAATTATCATAAAATTCATCTTCAACTGAAGTGTCTTCTTCAACTTTTTTTGATTCGGCTGAATCATCATTTACTTCATCTTGTGCATCTAAAGATGCATTTGCATCATCTTCTTCATTAGACTCTAAAACCATTTTATTTCTAATTGAAATATCATAAAATGCTTCATTTTCATCAAAATATCTTTCTTGTATATCGGATTGATCCATTTTACCAATTTTATATAAAGGCACCTTAAATGAAGGTGTAAAATATGTTTTAAATGGATAATTACCGAATGTAACTATGATACTATGACCTATATCACCAGGATGATTAAGTCTTTGAAGCTCAGAAGGGTATATAAGAGGTCTTACCTGCATTGATGTTGAATAGCTCTTTTCTTTTCCACCACCAGATGTAGAAGTTGTATTGACCGTTATATTACCGCAAAGCTCACTATATTCCTTACATGTACCCATATCATTAGAACCGATAAACATCTTTATACCACAGTTACCCTTAACGATATCGGCAACTGTTTCACCATATACATTATTAAGTTGAGCATATGATTGAACTATCATGTTAAACCAAATCTTTCTTGAACGACCAACTGTGATGAATTTATCAAATTTTTCTATTTTAGGCATATTACCAAACTCATCCATGATGAAATACACATTTCTTGGTAATGTAAGTTCTTCTGTAGCAGATGCTACCTTAATCAATGTTTTATAGATATTTAAGATAAATATCGCTGCTAAATTATGTCTTGTATCCTTTTCATCAGGAATTTTTAAGAATAATGCTGTAGGTCTTTCAGCCAAACCACTCGCTGTGAAATCAGATGAACTTGTAAGAGCACAAATACCAGCATCATTGAATAATGTAAGCTTATCATATACGATTGACATATATGATGCTCTTGTTGTAGGTGCTGCATCAAGAACCTGCTTAGATAATGACAATGATTTAGATAGTGGATTTCTTCCTTTGAAGTAATTTTTAAGATCCTCATAATCATTATCTGAATTTTGTAATATTTTTGCTAAATTGAAGAAATTATATTTTTCTTTGGTTAGATTTAATTCCGGATTTGCAGAATCCTCAAGCATTGCTATAAGAACAGCAAGTGTTATAGCTCTTGCTCCTTTTTCCCAAAGAGGATCCTTTTCATTTTCAACTGGAATTAAAATAGTACACAAATCATTTAAATCTTCATATACTTCATCAAATATCTTTTTCTTGTATAATTTTACAGCTGATACAAGTCTATCATAAGTTGCGTATGCTTTGCCTTCGAATTCATACCAACCATCTATGTCTTTAAATGCTTCTTCTCCACCATCAAGCTTAAGACCTGATTCAAATACATTATCACTTCTCTTATAAGCTTTTGTATGAGCAGTTCTATAATCTGTATACGCATCATAAATACCATCAAGTGGGTTCCATCTATATGATGAATAGGTATCTCTCAAATCTACTACTTTAACATCATATCCTCTTTCTTGAAGATATTTTGAATGTAGTGAGAACAACTCACCCTTAGGGTCTGTTATAACCATAGATGAACCAGCACCGGTAGAACCTAAAAGCTGAATCATAGGTGAAACGAAGGTTGTTGTTTTACCTGAACCTGTAGAACCTATGATTATTGAATGACATGGAGAATTGAAACAAACATCCATATCTTTACCATTTTTTGATAGCGTTGCTTGAACAGGAATACCATCTTTTTTTACACTTGCTAATTCGCTATATTTATGAACCTTAAATATCTTCTTCTTTTCAGCTTCATTCATCCATCTTGAATTTTCAAGATTTGAATCTTTAACTTGCTTAAGGTTATCACTAGATGTGAATAGCATTTTAAAGAAATTTTTATTGATAAATGTTCCATATATTGCTGTAAACAATACCAATACGATAGCAAGCACAAGCCAGTAAATAAATGATGCAGGTGCTTTATCTAAGCTACCAAACCAATCTAGTATTGCAATTTCAAACCTACAGTCAATTAATGCAAAGAACAAATATGCTAAAAACTCTGATATTATAAATGCGGCACTCAAATAGAATACTATGGTACGCAATTTACCTTCAAAAATTTTATGTGAAATAAACATTAATGCAAATGCGAATACTGATAAAAACCAGAAAATTTCCCATCTAAAATAATTAGACAAAGTGAATGATTGTACAATATTACCATCTACTAAAGTTTCACTTATAAAGAGTTCATTAACAATTAAAATTGGAATAACTATTAAATTACTTATTGCTATTGAAGTTATAATGGCAATTAATATAGTAAATCTTTTTTTCATTAAATCACCCCTCACACAGTATAAGTATAATTACCTGTTGCAGGTGTAATAGTTACGCTTTTTGCAACGTTTTCGTCTTTATATCTAAAATGAACTTCATAATTATATATGCCTTCTTCAAGATTGTTAGGATCTTTTGTTTCTCCATCTTTAAATAGGAATGCAGATACGACCTCAACATCACTTGGAATATTTGTCACTGTAACATACTTATTACCATCCTGATCGGTTTCAATAACAATATCATCAGGTTTAATATCAAGTGTTGCTTCTGTTTTTTCTATCATAAGAATGGCTACAAGCCTATCTACATCAATGGTGAAATTACCATTAGAACATATAAATGTTGCGAATATTTCATATGTTCCTGCATATTTTTGTTCATTATTTTCATATTCTACTTCAACTTTTCCTGAGTTTATTTCATCATCAATTCCACTTACAAAAAGTGAGTGATAATTACCATCATAAGGAAGATTTAAACTATCAAATACTACCTTGTCTGATATTTTAATTACTGCTTTTTTTACTACAAGTGTTCTTTCAATTGCTGGAATCTTGTTATAATTGTTTTCATCACCTTTGAATTTAGCAATAATCTTGTATGTACCACAATTTTTATTTGATGTTACAACTTCATCCGTTTCAGCATTTCTACATTCATATGAGACTGTTACTCCAAGTGGAAGTACTGAATCTTCAGTTATTGAAAAATTACAGTTTTTATCATCAAATGTTCTTGTGATATCTTCCATTTTTACTCCACTCATATCATAATCAGCTTTAGTAATTGTAAGATATGCTTCCATATCAGGAATTGGATTATAGTTTTGATTACTATTATTAATATGAGCTACAAATTTATATTTGCCTGCATTTATTGCTTTATATACAGGAGTTCCTGTTGCTGCATCAAATATATTATATGTAACCTCTAAATCCTCAGGAAGGTTTTCTATTTCTATCTTCTTTTCTGTTCCATCAAAGGTAATTTCTTTATCATTAAAAGATAACCTAGACATATCATAATCACTTTTGACAATCGTTATTGTAGCTTCAACTATTTTGTCATTGTAATTCTCCTTTGATATCTTAGCAATACATTTATATACTCCAACATCAGTAAATACATTATTGTTAGGATATACAACTGTCGCTCCTTCAGGTAATTCCTCATTTATTGTAATTCTATGAGGAAGGCCATCATACACTATGGTCTCGTCGTTCATAGTATAAACATTCTCAAATTCATGTCTTTTTACTACAACTACCATAGTGCATGAAAAGATTCCATAACTTACTAGAACAGATTGCTCTCCTTCTTTGTAGAATTTTATTTTTTCTACATCAGAAATCATACTTTCTTCTAGAGGCTTTTCTGATTTTGTACCATCCGAATAATGAACCACAATATATTTATCTTTATAATCGAAAGAACCAATTTCAACTTCCAATGGCTTTGAATCCTTCATTTCGATTTTCGATATACTTACTATGGTTTCACTACATGACGCAAGTAAAACACCTATAGCGAGAAAAGGAATACATATTAAGATTGTGAATATTTTTTTTATGCTCATATATAGCACCTCACATCTTATAAAAATTTTATTTTAAAACATTATTCTTTGTCTATTGTTGCGATATCATTATCGTCATAATACCACCAATGACCTGATGCATTTTCATTAGCACCATTTGAAGTAAAATAGTACCATGTAGCATTAGTTAATGAAGTATTATTAGCTTCAATAGTACCACCACCTTCATATGAATATACTTTTTGAAGATTATCACAATTAAGGAATGCAGAATTACCAATTTCTACCTCTTGTCCGAGTACTATCTCTTTAAATGAAGCACTTTCGAATGCAACAGGAGCAATCACAATTTTAGTTTTAGGAAGTTCAAATCTTTCAATGCCAACTTCCTTGAAAGAATAATTACCAAGTGTTATTTTTTCTGCTGTTGATTTAAATTTTATTTCTTTTACATTAGATGCATATTCAAAAGCGCCACTCGGTATTGATGCCACTCCGGCACCAATAATAATTGTTTCTGCTTCAGTACAGTGAGAAAATGCATAAGTGCCTAATTCAGTAACACTATCAGGTATAATAATTTCTTTCAATTTATAGCAGCCATTGAATGCATAATCTCCAATTTTTTCAACCACGTTACTTAAACCAAGTGTTTTTAATTCATAACAACTAGAAAAAGCATTAGATGGTATTGATGTCAATCCAGTACCAATAGTGACTGTTTCAGCTATTATACATTTTTCGAATGCGTACATACCAATAGATGTAACATTATCTGGTATATCAATTTCTGTCAAATATCTACAATCATTAAACGAAGAATTATCAATTGTCTTAAGTCCGCTACCAAAACTAACATTAGTAATACGAGTAAGGTAAAATGCATATTTACCTATATATGTAACCTTATCTGGTATGACTAAAGGTCCTTCTAAAAGACTATTACGGAAGGCAGAATCTTCAATTGTTTCTACATTTGCACCAATTTTTACTGAAGTAATATTAGAATTATCAAAAGGACTTTTTTGATCATAAGGACCATTATTAAGATAAAAGGCATATTCGCCAATTACTTTAACAGGAAGTCCCTTATATGTATCTGGAATAGTAATAGTTGAAGAATTTATAGCGCCTCTTCCTAACACTTTATAATATTCATTATCAACTAGTTCATAAGCTAAATCTTCAATCCATTTTGCATATAATGTAATATTTTCTGTAATAGTAGTAGTATTAAAATCAAACTTTTCATTAAATTCACTATCAATATACCAGTCTTCAAATTCGCAATAATCTTTTTCAGGTGTTGTAGTTGGCTTAGTTATCTTTCCGTTAAAAGTAGTAGCTTTTGGACTAACGTCTGTTCCACCATTTGAATTAAATGTAACTAAAACTTTTGTATAGATTTCTCCATTTTTATAGTACCACCACATAGCGCCTTCTTCATTTTCCGGTTCAGTTGTATAATAATATACATTTGTATCTAAAAATTCGTTGTTGTCACCCTTATCAATTTTAGCGAAATCTGTTGAATCGCCATCGTAACATATTTTTAGTTTTTCATTACAGCCATAGAATGCAGAGTCACCAATATGTGTTATTGTTTTAGGAATAAATATAAACTTTAACGAACTGCAATTTCTGAAGGCTTCTTCTCCTACAGTAGTAGCTAAATAAATATTTACTGTTTCTAATGTTTCAGGATAATATTCATCACTACCAAATAAATAACCAAGTGTTTTTGTTCCATCAGATGATGAACCTAGATAAGGTACTTTAAGATTCTTTAGTCCTGAAATACCCTTAAATGCAGAATCTGATATTTCTACTGCAGATCCAATTTCAATATTTTCAACATTCGTTAAATATGAGAATGAACCATAAGGAATAAATTCCTGACAATTTAGAGAATCACCAATTGTTATATTCTTTAATGATGAAGGAATATAATAAACTGTATGTGTAAAAGTATTTTCTCCAGTTTTATAATTTTGATCTGTACGAATAGATCCTTCATATTCTTCAGTACCAAATATGTATCCGAAAGGATATTGATCATTTTCATAATCATAATGTTCTTTATTACCTACAAATGGCAATGAAATTGATTCTAAAGATGATGAACCACTAAATACACCTTTTTCTAAATTCTTCACAGAACGAGGAACACTTATTTTTGTTACATGTCTATTAGCAGTATCTTTAAAGGCTCCTACTTCAATTCCGTTTACCAAATAAGATGCTCCAAATACTGTAATACTATTTTTAATTTCAACTTCAGTTACTTCATCTTTACATCCGGCAACAGTTGCTGTTTTTGTTTGTTCATTACCTATATAATAAATATCATCCTCAAGGTGATATATTCTCATGGTTGCAGAAATAGAATCAGGTATATCATAATTACCACTATCATCTACTAAATAAGCAACAACAACGTATTCACCCATTCTTACTGCTGCGTTATTTGTATATTTGCTGACTCTAATAAATTCAGGAAGATCATCTTCATCGATAAATATACTATGTGCCTTATTATCGTAATTAAATACCGCATCATTAAATTCTATTTCTTTATCAGGCTTGACCTTATTAATTGTTAGTGTCGCAGTTAAGTCTTCTGATGACTTGTAATTTGATGTTATTTCTTCTCTTAAAACTGCCTTTATCGTATAAACACCAGCTTTAATAACACCTGTTATACCTGGGTCAAGAATATTACCATTATAATAATAATCTACAACTATACCAGAAGGAACATCTCCTGTTACAGTTATTGATTTAGGAGTGCCATCGTAATCCACTGTGACATCCTTCATAGAAATACCTACTATATCAGCTTTATCAATTATTAATATAGCGTCTAAAACTAACGGATTAAAATTGTTATTAGATGGTGTGATAGTAGCGTAAACATAATATGTTCCAGCATTTGTTTTATTATTGTTTTTAAATTCTGTTGAATATTCTGTTAATGATGAAATACTATCATCTAATTCTCCTGTAATTTCAATTGATTTAGGAGTACCGTCATATGTTACTGTTTTATTTTCAAGACTTAAGCCAATCAAATCTGCTTTGTTAATTGTCAAAAATGCAGTCATATCTTCGATTAGATAATTATTATTTATATCTTCAAATGAAGCGGTTACTTCATAAACACCTACATCAGTAAATGAATTATCTGTATAGCTTACTGTGATGCCTTCAGGCAATGATTCTTCTATTTCAATACTATGTGCCAAGCCATCATATGTTATTTCTTTATCATTGAATTCAACAGGAAGAGACTGCTGAGCAATAGTTAAAGTAGCGGTCATATCATCAGGAACATTATAATTACCTGTAGTATCTTTAAATGAAGCGGTTACCACATATCTACCTGCATTTATAAATGTATTTGTAGGGGAATAGCTTACTTCTATTCCTTCAGGTAAATTAGATACCTCTATTTTATGCTCATTACCATCATATATCGTAGATGAATTTTTAAAAGATATGCCTGAGATATCATCTTTTTCGATAGTCATTATGGCAGTCATATTTTCAATACTATAATTACCAGTTGTATCATTAAAGTTTGCTGTTACTTCATACTCACCGACTGCGGCTTTACCATTTCCTTCATAATTTACATTAACTCCTCTTGGAAGTACACCATCAATTCCTATAGAATGAAGCTTTCCATCGTATTTAAATGTTTTATTTTCAAATGAAATATTATTAATTACTTGTTTAGTTATTGTCATTTTAGCCTTCATTGGCTCAGGAACAACAAAATTAGAATTGTTTTCTGTTGATGAGAAATGTGCTTCTACCTCATAAACACCAACCTCTGTTGCTGAATTATATCTATAATCAACAGCGAGTGACTGAGGCAAATCTCCTTCAATTGCTAAAGAATGTGGGAGTCCATCATATTCGAAAGTTTTTGATTCGAATTTGATTCCTGTGACTGGTGCTTTTTCAATTATCATATTAGCCTTCATATCAGGTATTTTTGTATAGCCATTTGCTAACTTAAATGAGGCAGTTACTTCATATGTACCAACATTTACCTTTGAATTGCCTGTATAAGAAACAATAACACCGCTTGGAATAGCACCACTTATGTATATATTGTGAACATTTCCATCATACGTATATGTCTTATCTTCGAATACAACACCACTCATATCAATATTGTATATTTTATTTGTAGATTCACGACTACACGAAACTACAAAAAGAAGGATGACTGATATAATGATAAATGTTATAAAATTAATAGTTTTTCTCATAAACAGCTCACGCTCCCTTATCGTTGCTTAAATAGCACAAAAATAAAACAATATAATTAGTCTTCCTTAATAGTTGTTTTTTATAGTAATCATTTTATATGAATTTAAAAATTAAGAAAAACAAAAATTCATTAAATGAAAACTAAATCACTATATATGATTATAATTAAATTTAATTATAGTAGTATTAATAATAGTTATGTTTTATACTTAATTTTACCAAAATTTAAGAATTCTTACAATTGATTTTTAATAAATTATACTCGTTTTATATTAGAACACGTTTTCATATTTAAAGCACTTTATAAATTAAAAATCTTTACAATACTTTACCAAAATTTAAAAATTTAAGTTCTTTTACTAACTCAAATTCTTTTTTAATGATTCATATGCATAGATTGAAAAGAATGATTCAACTATTTTCACTTTACTATTAGGCGTTAATTCTTTTCGAAGGTCATCACCTAATAATTTTGTCTTATTTTTAAAAAAATCCATAGGTTTATTCCTCAACTAAATTAATATTGTTATTTTCAAGTTTTCTTTTAGCCTTAATAGTTGGTTCATGTTTCGATTCTACCATCTATATACTGTTTGAATATATACATCTAATAAATTAGCTAATTCATCTTGAGATATTAATAATTTTTCTCTTAATTCTTTAATAGCTTTAGTATAATCCATATCTATAACTCCATCGAACACCAATTAACATTAATATACCAAACTATTAACACTTTTTCTACAAAACGACCAATAATTATTATGTGCAAATCATAATGGACAACACTATTTTTAAAAAAGAAAAAATGGCATCAATTCAAGCCATTTTCAAACAAAAAAGCAGGGTGAGAAGTCCTGCTTTATATGTCTTTTTGCAATTATAATAATCAAACAAATTCTCATTGCTTAGATAAGTTAACTAATCGTAAAAATGGCTCTGTTAAGCCATTTTTTCATCTCTCCGGACACCTTCCGGACACCAAAAAACAGCCATTTTATGCATTTTTTTGAATGTCATGGGCTTTTTTTAGACCGGATTTCAAAAAGTTAACTCGTAATTTTTGGCTTAACTAACTCAATTTATATCATATGTCACTGTAAATGTCACTGTATTTCATGAAATCAAAAAGTATGGCGAGATGTTGAGTACCCAATAATTTGGACTGGATAATTAAATATATTCTTCAATATCTTACATTCTTAAATATCTGTATTAATATTTGATATAATTATATTTTTCTTTTAATTTAGAATATATTATGCCTCTCATTTCAATTGTTGATTGCACAACTATACGTATGTAATCTTCTTTCGTGCAATTATTATTCTTTCCAATGTAGGAATATAATATTCCCCTTGAGGATGATACAATAGCACCCAATCCATCATCATTAAAACAATTAATAATATCCTCAACACTCCCACCTTGAGCTCCGTATCCTGGTACTAAGAAAATATTATTCTTCATTATCTTTCTTAGCTCTTTAGCTTCTTTTGGAAATGTTGCGCCTACAACCGCACCTATAGATGAATATCCATATTCACCTATTATTTCATTACCTTTTTTATTAACATATTCAGCTAAGAAATTCATAATACTATTATCATCCTTAATGGCTTCTGATATTTGTTTTGATGAAGGATTTGAAGTCTTTACTAATATAAATAATCCTTTTTCATTTTCGTTAGCCTTTTCAATAAATGGTTCTAGGCTATCTGTGCCTAAAAATGGAGATACTGTTAAAAAATCTGCATTAATAGGTCCATCATCATCTAAATGTGCATAAGCATATGCTCTTGCAGTATTTCCTATATCATTTCTTTTAGAATCGTCGATGACAATCAAATCATTTTTATGTGCATATCTAATGATTTCTTCTAATATTTTAATACCTTCACTTCCGTACATTTCAAAAAAAGCAATTTGTGGTTTTATTGCAGCAACAATATCTTTTATTCCATCAATTACATCTATTGCCCAATTATATATTACTTGTGTTTTAGTCAATCCTTCTTTTTTATAACAATTAGGAATTTTTTCATAATCTGGATCAATTCCAACACAACACGGATTTTTCTTTTCTATTATTTTATCTATTAATTTATCTATTACCATATTCCTTTTTATATTCTTTTAATGCTTCTAGATAGTCAAATGCAGGAACAACACCATTTTCAATAGAATTAATAATATCATCTAAAGTAATAATTGGATAAACTTTAACTTTATAATCTTTTTCTATTTGTTCTTTAGCAGTTAAATATCCATTATTTGTTCTTTCCATTCTATCAACAGCTACTATAATATTTTTTATATTATTAGATGCTTTATCCTTTATCATTTTTAAAGCATTAATTATTGTATTACCTGAAGTTAATGTATCTTTAATCAATATTAAATCACCATTCTTATCAGGTAATTTGCCTATTGAGTTTATAATTGAATAATTAGCATCAATTCCATATTTTTGATATAGATACATGCTAGTCGCAATAATACCTGGTGTATCTTCATTTGAATCACCTACCAATGTATCTACAATCAAATTGTTTTCTCTGATGCATTCAGCATAAAATTGACCTAACTTAGTTATTTGAGAGCTTGTTTTATAATTAGAACTATTTATTATATATGGAGATATTCTTCCACTATGTAATTTAAATTTACCAAATTTAAGAACTCCATTATCTAGCATAAATAAAATAAATCTTTCTTTATAATTCAATGAATCAATTTTATAATTAAATAATTCATCCATAGTAATACCAAAATATCTAGCAATTATAGGTAGTAATTCAACATCCGGAATAGAATTACCCGTTTCCCACTTACTAACAGATTGAGATGAAATATTTAATACTTCTGCTAATTCATCCTGAGTAATATTTTTGTTTTTTCTTAATGCTTTTATTCTTTTCCCAATATTTAGTGGCATATATCCTCCCTCACAATCATTATATGATCTTAAAATCATATATACCATAGATTGTTATTTGAATAAAAATCAACCGTTGGTTGTTTTTTTTGATTATACTATAATAATATATCTCCTGTAAACATAAAACATATAGACAAAACATATATTGACTTTTGAACGCATTGGTGCTATCATAATATTGAAGATAATGAGGTATGTAAATGTACAATATTGTATTTTATGAAGATAAAAATGGTTTTTCAGAGCTAAATGATGAATTAATGGAACTTGCTAAAAAAGCTGATAGCAATAAAGATGCTAGAATACAGTTTAAGCAAATAACTCTATATATTGAATTACTAAAAAATCAAGGTACTAAGATGTCACCTAATATTACAAAGCATTTAGATGGTGAAATATGGGAATTAAGGCCAGGATTTAATAGAGTTTTATATTTCTATTTTGAAAATAATACATTTGTTCTTCTACATATGTTTAGAAAAAAGACACAAAAGACACCAAAATCAGAAATAGAAAAAGCACATAAAGAATGTAATGATTATAAAATTCGAAATGGAGGAAAATAATTATGAGAACATGGGAAGATTTCAAAAAGGATGCTAAAGAATTAAATACTACAACTAAAGAAGATATTGAGGAAATGGAAGTATTAGCTAATATTATTAGTAGTATAATTGAAAAACGTAATGAATTAGGTATTTCTCAAAGAGAATTAGCTGATATTTGTGGACTTCCACATTCTTCCGTTGCAAGAATTGAATCTTGTGCTGTAAAACCAAAAGTTGAGACATTAATTAAAATAATGAAACCACTTGGTTTAACTTTAACAGCAAAAGCAATATAATTTTAAGAAAGGCTAATAAGCCTTTTTTGTTTTTGCCCATCGTGCTTTTTCTAGACCGAAATGCAAGAATCAACAATTTTTAAAGTTCATTTTCAGGATTGGCATAAAAACAGCAAAAAATGGCTTAGCAAAGCCATATTTTTTTAAAAATCGAGTTGTGAGAGCGGACACCTTCCAGACACCTACATACCTATTTTTGATGATTTTTGACAGTCTTTAATATTTACTAAAAAATTATTTTTAACTATATTTACGCAGTATTAAAGTGCCTAAAATGGCTTAACAAAGCCATTTTAAGCAAAATAAAAAGCAGGGTGAGAAGTCCTGCTTAATATCTTTTTCTTTGCAATTA
>CAMJOZ010000039.1 GCA_946407635.1 uncultured Caryophanales bacterium | reverse complement strand
TCTATTCTTGACTACTGAAGCTGCTGTTGGTTCTTTAAAAGAAAAAGAAGCTAAAGCTAATCAAGAAATGTATTAATAAATTTTAATATTAATCTAATTAATAAAGGGGCTGTGAAAAAAACTAGGTTTTGAAAAACTTAGATTTTGGAGTAACAGCTCCTTTTTCTATGCCTAAAACAAAAAAACGCTCGGGAATTATTTTCTTAAAATGAATTAATTTAATTATTAAAATATATGGTATAATTGATAAAAAGGTGAGTTTATGGATAATTATAAAAGGACTAATTCGTATAAAATTAAAAATTTTAAATTAATTATTGTTGTAGCTTTAGAATTATCATTTTTAGCTGCTTTTTTATAGTGCTTGCTTTTGTTATGAATCACCAAAATTTGAAATCAACTAATGAGATAGCATCTACTTATGTAAATGGTGTCTCAAGACAAATTATAAACCATTATGAAACTATAACATCTATTAGAAAGGATGAAGGAAATCAAATAATAGATGATGTAAATGATATTAGTGATATTGATGAATTAAAAAATAAAATAAGTGATCAAGCTAATATTTCAGGTTTTACTTTTTCAGGTTTATATGATTTAAATGGTAATGTTGAAATAATATCAGGTGATGATATTATTAAAAATAAAAATTTTAAGGTTTATTATCAACCTAAATATAACATTGAATCATCTAATAGTGAGGCATTAGTTAGATGGATTCATCCTAAATATGGTCTTATTTCTCCTGGAGTTTTTATACCTTTATTTGAAGAAAGAGGATTAATTAGAATATTAGATAGATATGTATGGGAAGAAGCAATTAAGCAAGTTGCTTTATGGAATAAAAAATTTAATAAAATTATTCCTGTTTCTATAAATGTTAGTAGAGTTGATTTGTTAGATGATAATATTGTTTTTATATTGGATGATTTAGTTAATAAGTATAATGTAGATCCTAATAATATTTATTTAGAAATAACAGAATCAGCTTATAATGCTGATATTAATAATATTTGTGATATTATTTTAAGATTAAAGGAAAAAGGGTTTAGAATCGAAATTGATGATTTTGGAAGTGGTTATTCTTCACTAAATGCTTTAGCAACAATTCCTTTTGATGTTTTAAAACTAGATATGATTTTTGTAAGACAAATGTACAATAATGAAAAAACATTAAAAATGGTTGAAATTGTATCTGATATTGCAAAATTTTTAAATGTTATTTTAATCGCTGAAGGTGTAGAAACTAAAGATCAATTAGAGCAATTAAAAAAATTTGGTTATCATATCATACAAGGTTATTATTTTAGTAAGCCTTTAACAAAAGAAGATTTTGAAGAAAAATTAAGGATAGAATATGGAAATAATTAACAAATTAAATGAGTGGGGAGCAAATACAGATATTGGTATAAAAAGATGTGCTAATAATATTAATTTATATGTTAGACTTGTAAAAATGATACCTCTAAATGATGATTTTAAAAAATTAGGAGATACATTAAAAAATTTAAATTTTACTGAAGGCTTTAAGCTAGCACATGCAATAAAAGGTGTTGTTGCTAATTTAGAACTTATACCTTTATTAAATCCTATTAGTGAAATAACAGAATTGTTAAGAAATGAAAAAGAAGGTAATTATTTAGAATTATATAATAAATTATTAAATGAATTAGATAAATTAAGATTAATATGCAATTTGTAAAGTCAAAATAATAGTATTATCTAATTTCATATTGGTACTCTTTTTTATATAATGGTGAAAGCAATAAGTTGATTTGTTTTATAAAAAAAAATACGCAATTAGACAAGAGACATAGTTTACCCGTTGAGACAATTTGTATTCTTTCGCTAAAATAATTTGAAAAATAAGTCTAGTAAATTATTATATATATAATTAAAACGAAATTAATGATCTGTGATTCTAAAAAAGTTATAGGTCATTTTTTAATAATTAAGTAAGCAATTATTTATACTTTAATTATACCTGGGTATAAATAAATCTTGACATTTATAAACTTTTTTATTAATTGCTTACACTGATTTTAACATTACCCATTTTTGGAAAAGCGTAAAAATAATTATATAATATAGTTGGAAAAGCGTAAAAAATGTTATATAATATAGTTAGAAAAGCGGGTTGAAGCATATGTATCGTAAAATTTCAAATTATATTGAAGAATATTTGACAGGTAATGAAGAGAAAATATTATGTATAGATGGTGCAAGGCAAGTTGGAAAGTCATATATAATTAGAGAGCTTGCTCAAAAGCATTTTGAAAATTATATTGAAATTAATATGGCAGATGATAAAGTTGGTGATAAATTATTTGCTAATGTTAGAACTGTTGAATCATTTTATATTGAGGTTAGTGTTATTGCTGGTGATAAACTAAAAGATAGGGAAAATACAATTATTTTTATTGATGAGATACAAGAGTATCCTGAATTATTGACATTATTAAAGCCATTAAGAATAGATAATAAGTATAAATATATATGTAGTGGCTCCGAACTTGGTATAACACTTTCTAAAACAACATTAACTCCAATGGGTTCAATAATTGAAAAGAAAATGTATCCAATGGATTTTGAAGAATTTTTAATTGCAAATTCAGTTGGTGAATTAGTTATTAATCATATGAGAAAATGTTTTGAAGAAGGAATCCCACTTGATGAAGCATTACATAATAAGATTCTATATCTATTTAAATCTTACTTATATGTTGGTGGTATGCCAGATGCGGTTAAGTCTTTTGTTGAAACAAAGAATGTTTCAAAAATTAGAGAAATACAAAAAGATATCATTAATTTTTATTCAGAAGATGCGTCAAAGTATGATAAGAACCATAAACTAGTAATAAAAAGAATTTACGATATGATTCCTTCAAATATTGAGAATAAAGTAAAAAGGATTCAATATAAGAAAATTGAGAATATTGATGATGTTCGATATACAAAATATGTTGATGAATTTGAATACTTAATTTCATCAGGTATTGTGCTTGATGCTAAAGCAGTAAGTGAACCCAAATTTCCTTTGGTCCAGTCAAGTAGTAAAAATCTAATAAAGCTATATATGAATGATGTGGGATTACTAACAAGTGTGTTATATAAAAATAACATTAATGCGATTTTAGATGATGAAACTGGAGTTAATCTAGGTGCTGTTTATGAAACTGTTGTTGCAGAGGAGTTAAAGGCGCATAATCATGAGTTATATTATTATGATAGAAAAAAAGTAGGGGAAGTTGACTATTTAATTGATAACTATGATGCATTAAATGTTTTACCTGTTGAAATAAAATCAGGTAAAGATTATAAAAACTTTAGGGCATTACCTAAAATCATATTAGATCCTAATTATAGAATGACTAAGGGTTATGTTTTCAATAATGAAAGAGAAATAAAAAAAGAAGATAAAATTATTTATTATCCAATTTATTTTATAATGTTTATATAATTAAATATTAAGAAAGTATAATAATTAATATCAGATTGGTTATTAAATGACTTAAATAAGAAATAGTTGACAACTTTCCTATGGGTTTCGAAAACGCACGTTGAGACAGTATGCTCGTTATCTTTTAGGAGTTCTCAGCCAAAATAAAAAGTAAATAATTATATTAATAAGAAGTCTATGAATAAGAATTATTTTCATAGACTTTTACACCTTTACATAACCGAAAAAAACATAGAATTCTATGCAAAAAGGCATTACATAAATTGACAATATTTATTAAAAAAGTATTATAATAGTACTAGGAGATGATATTAATGGCTGCTTTAAAGGAGTACATTATATATAACTGGGCATTAATACTTGTATTAATTGCATTTGTGATAATGCTAATTATAACAGTATTTCTAGATAAAAAAACTAAAATAAAAATGTATATATTAATTGGTGTTGTATTTTTATTATCAATTTTAGTTTTTACTGAATTTTATTTAGTTGATTTAAAAAAGGCACCTGAGGTATGTAATGTTTTAGTTGCAATTAGGTATTCAATGACACCTATTATAATAGCGTTAATAATACTTGCTACTGTTAAAAAAGTTAAATGGTATATTATTATACCTGCTCTTGTTTTAGCAGTTATAAATTTTGTTTCAATTTTCACTGGTATAGTTGTTAGATTTGATCAAGATTGTAATCTTATACGTGGTCCTTTAGGATATTTACCATATATTGGAGTAGGACTTTATAGTGCATTCTTAGTATATATTCTAATTTGGAGAAGTAATAAGCAATTAATGGAAATAGTACCTATTTTATTTATGGCTTTTGCATTTTTAACTGGTATTGTATTCCCGCTAGTAATTGGAAAAGATTATGCTAAGATTTTCTGTACTACAATGGCAATTGCTATATTCGTATATTATGTATTCTTAATTTTACAGTTAACAAAAAAAGATTCTTTATCTGGTTTATTAAATCGTCAAGCATATTATTCAGCAATTCAAGATGATTATAAAGATATAACTGCAGTTGTTTCTATCGATATGAATGGATTAAAATTAATTAATGATACACAGGGACATTTAGAAGGAGATAACGCAATTGTTACATTATCTAATTGCTTTATCAAGTCGACTAAATATAAACAATTTGTTTATAGAATTGGTGGAGATGAGTTTATAGTTTTATGTCATAAAACTACTGATAAAGAATTAACTGATCTTATTTTAGCTATTAAATCAAATGTTGCTAAAACAAAATATAGTTGTTCAGTTGGTTTTTGTTTTAATAAAAATGAAAATAAAAATATAGAAGAAATGATTAAGATTTCAGATGAAATGATGTATGCTGATAAAAGAGAATATTATAAAGCGAACGGAATTAAAAGATAATTTCATTGGAGGTATTAAAATATGAACTTGGTTACTTCAATATTAGCTATTTCAATAGCTATAGTGGTATATTTTGCTTTAATTAGCTTTTATATTGCACTATTTAGAATTACTGGTCTAACAAAAGAAAAAGCGAGATTTCAGGTTATTTCAATGATTACATGTGTTGGTTTTACAACAGGTGAGGCTGAAGTAATTACTTTAAATAAAAGAAGAAGAAAATTAGCAATTTTTTGTATGATTAGTGGTAATTTATTTAATGTACTAATCATATCTTTGATTATTAATTTGATTAGTAATATTTCTACTGAAGGATTAATAGATGAACAAATCATGTGGATTTGTATAATTATTGGTACATTATTACTATTATTAATCATTTCTAAAATTCCTTTTGTCTCAAGAAGAATAGAAAAGCTATTAGAAATCTTTGGTAGAAAATTAATGGGTAGAAGAGATAATTATAATGTTATGACTATCTTAGATTCTTATGATAAGGATGCGATAGTTGAAATATACATTAATAAAATACCTGAAATATTAGAAAATAAAACTTTAGCTGAATCTAATTTTAAAGCACAATATGGTATTAATTTATTAATCTTAAAAAGAGGTAATAGAACAATTGAAATAACTAAAGATACAGTTATTCAAAATAAAGATATAATCGCTGTATTTGGTAATAAACAAGTTATCAAAGATTTATTCACTTATAAAATCAGTGAAAATTATGATAATAAAATTATTAAACCAAAAGAAAATGTTATTAATTTAATTGATAATTATGGTTCTGATGCTATGGCTGAGGTTGAAATTCAAATATTACCTGAGATTTTAAAAGATAAAAAATTATTTGAATCAACAATTAAAACAGAATACAATTTAAATGTTTTAATGGTTAAAAGAAATGATCAAGCTATTAAAGTAACTAAAGATACTATTATTGAAGAAAATGATGAGATAGTAGTATTCGGTAATTATAATAGTATTAAGAAAATATTCTTAGAAGCTAAACAAGAAAAACAAGACTAAGGTAATTATGAAATATATATTAATCGATTTAGATGGAACTTTACTTGATTTTAATAAAGGTGAAAAATATTCATTCATTGATACTATAAAAAAATTTACTAGCTATACTCCAAATGATAATGATTGTCTTAAATTCAGTGAAATAAATGAATATTATTTTAATCAATATAGAATTGGAAATATGGATAGACCTAAATTCCATGAATTAAGATTTTTAAAGATTAAAGAGTATTTAAAATTAGATTTTAATGTTATTGAAGCTAATTCATTTTATATTAATAAATTAAAATATGCATCATATTTATATGATGATGTTAAAGATAATCTAAAATATTTATCTAAAAAATATGATTTATATGTTGCCTCAAATGGTATGGGCTCTGTTCAAAGAAAAAGAATAGAAGAAATATCTAAATATTTTAAAGGATGTTTCATATCTGAAGAGGTTGGAGCTAATAAGCCTGATATTGAATTTTTTGAATATGTGTTTAATGAATTAAATGATTATGAAAAAGATAATTATTTAATCATTGGTGATAGATTAGATACAGATATTTTAGGTGGAATGAACGCTAAAATAAAAACTTTGTTTTTAAATAGAGATAATTTAATAATTAGTGATATTGTTCCAGATTATGAAATTAAATCTTTAGATGAAATTAAAAAAATATTGTAATTAAGCCAAATTGTTTTGGCTTTTTTATTTTTTAACATTATTATTGTAAGTAAATATATCTTGAAATAATTGTTAATTATTAGTATAATTAATTTAATAGATAACGATTTTATATTTTTTTGGGATTTGAAAGTTTTATAGAGGTGATGTTTATGGATGAAAAGCAATTATTGAAATTATTGCTTAAGGTTGATAATAGTTTTGCGTTTGTTATCAATTTAAAAACATTGATGATTTCAGTTGCTTATTATGGTGATGAAGATCTATGTAAAAATGGTGAAATCCATTTTAAAGATTTTATCAATGTCTTTTTCGATAAGATTGGTGTTCAGTCAGAACATGATAGCAATGCTTTTTTAAAGAGAATTGAAGATAACATAAAGGATGATTCTTTATATTTTCCTGCTGTAGTAAAAGATGAAAATAATAAACCTATAAAACTTATTTTTAAAGGAAGTAAAATTGATGATGAAAAATATATCGTCCATGTAAACAAAGAAGTAGATCCTGATTTTGATAAAGAAGATGAATTAACAAAATGTATAACTAAGGCTAAATTCATTGAAAGATTGAATTCGTTTGTAATGAATAAAGATGAATTTATTATGTGCTTAGTTGATATAGATAATTTTAGAAACTTTAATACTAAATATGGTCATGTTTTAGGTGATATTGCTTTAATGGAATTTGCATCTAAAATAAAAGAAATAATTGGTAATGATGGTTATATTACTAGAGTTTCTGGTGATGAATTTGTATTCATTTACAAAATTAAAGATGATTATAATACATGTCATGAATTTTTAGAAACAAATAAATATTTAATTGAAGACGCAGTAGAAGCTGTTTTGGATATTGATTATAGATTAACTTTAACTATGGGTTCAGCTCAATCTCCAAGTGATGGTGATAATTTTGATATTTTATTCAAAAAATGTCAGAAAGCTTTAGTTAGAGGTAAGAAAAAAGCTAGAAACTGTTTCATCATGTATCTTGAGGAAAAATGTGGACATGTTAATGTTGAAGATGAAATTATGGTAAAAGAATTTGATGAAAATTCTTATACTAATGCTAAATTCAGTGTTATTACAGGTATTCTTGAAATAATTAATTCAAGTAATAATTTCAGTAAAAACATTGATGAATGTTTGAATTTGATTGGTACATATTTCTTACTTGATAGAGTTACTTTAATTGAGAATAATGATGAAGAAAATCATATTACTAATACTAAAGTATGGTATAACCCTAAGAGTGTTAAGAAAGAAATTTATACATCTGATGAATCAATTCCTTCGTGGAGAAAAGAATTAGGTCAATCAAATCAAATTATTTATAATGATGTTTATCATGAAGAACAATCATCAATTCAAAAAGATTTATTAGATGGTAATGTTACTGCGATTGTTGCGATTGAAATTAAGATTGAAGGTAAAATCTTTGGTATTATTAAATATGAAATGACATCAATTGCTAGAAAATGGGATCCAAATGATATTTCATCATTTATCCTAATTACTAAAATATTCTCAATTAAATATAGAAAAGAATATGAGAATCACCTTCATGAAAAACAATTATTCCATGATAAATTAACTGGTTTTTATAATTACACTAAATGGAATGATAAGGTTATTGATTATATTGAAAATAATAATATAAAAGAATATACAATTGTTGATATGAGTATATATGAATTAAGATATATTACTTCAATAATTGGTCAAACTAATACTGACGAATTATTAGTTTATATTGCTAGAATTATTGATGATTTAGCTAAAGGTACTAAGGTAATCTATTGTAGAAGTTCTGAAGATACGTTTACATTCTTTGTTCCAAGTCATAATATTGAAGGTATTATTAAAGTATTTAATGACTTTGTACCAAGAATAAGTGAATATAGATACAATAAAGATGCTAAAGTAGTGTTTGTTGCAGGTTCATATAAAAATGAAACGGCTGATGAAAAATTATCTGTTTCAGTTGATAGAGCTGTTATTGCTAAATCATTTGCTTCTCCAGCAAATAATTTTGTTGAATTTGAAGATTATATGCTTGATGAAGAAAAGAATAATTTTGAGCTTGCTACACACTTTGAGGTTGCAATAAGAAATGATGAATTCTTATTATATTTACAACCTAAAATTTCAACTAAGGATGGTTCACTTGCTGGTGCTGAGGCATTAACTAGATGGATGTATAATGGAGAAAAATTATTATTCCCTAATCAATTTATTCAAATGCTTGAAGAAAACGGATATATTATCAAACTAGATTATGTTGTATTTGAAAATGTATGTAAATTTTTAAGACAATGTTTAGATGAAGGATTAAAGGTTGCTCCTATTTCTGTAAATGTTTCAAGAGCTGTTGGTAATTTTGATTTATATTTAGAGAATCTAGAGATTACTAGAAATAAATATAATATTCCATCTAATTTACTTGAAATAGAAATTACAGAAGGAATGTATACTGAAAACCAAGAAGCTATTAAGAATTTTATTAATAAGGTTCATGAAAAAGGATATTCAGTATCAATGGATGATTTCGGTTCAGGTTATTCTAATATTTCTTCATTATCACAATTAAACTTCGATACTATTAAATTCGATAAGAGTTTCTTTAGCGATATAAATAATAAGAAAGAAACATTAATCATATCAGTTATTTCTAAATTAGTTAAAGATTTAAATATGATGGTATTATGTGAAGGTATAGAAACTGAAGATTATGCTAAATATTTAAAAGAAGTTGGTTGTGATGTCATTCAAGGATATTTATATGATAGACCACTTCCAAGTGAAGATTTTAAGAATAAATATTTAAAGAAAAATTAATAAAAAGGACTGTTTAAACAGTCTTTTTTAATCTAAAAAATAAATTGGAGGTATAGTAATGAGTGTAAGAGAAAAAATCGATGGTAACTTTTTGTATTATTTTGATCAAGGTCTAAGTACTAATTCATATGAAGTATTTGGTGCCCATCTTGTTAAAGATGAAAATGGTAACAATATAGCATGTGAATTCTGTCTTTACGCCCCAAATGCTAAAAGAGTTGAGCTTGTTGGTGAATGGAATGGCTTTAATGAAAACCAACAAGAATTATATTGTATTGATTCAAAAGGTATTTGGTATGCAAGACTTGAAGGTAATTATGAATGGCAAAGATATAAATATTTAATTACAACTCATCAGGGAGAAAAATTATATAAATCAGACCCATATGGATTCTATACCCAAATAAGACCATGTCAAGATTCTAAGGTATATGATATAGATGGATATAAATGGAATGATGATTTATGGATGTATACAAGAAAGAAAACATATGATCAGCCTGTATTAATATATGAAATGCATTTAGGCTCATGGAAGAGAAAAGGTCCAGGAGAGAATGATTTTTATATGTTTAATGAAATAGCTCCAATGCTTGTAGAATACTTAAAGGATTTTGGATACACACATGTTGAAGTAATGCCAGTTTATGAGCATCCACTTGATATGTCTTGGGGTTATCAAGGAACTGGATATTATGCAGTTACACCTAGATATGGTGTTCCTAAAGATTTTATGTATTTCGTTGATTTATTACACCAAAATGGAATTGGTGTTATTATGGACTGGGTCCCAGGACATATTTGTAAGGATGCCCAAGGATTATATAGATTTGATGGTTCATATTTATATGATTATCAAGATGAATCAATTAGAGAAAATGAATGGGGTACTGCCAACTTGGATTTAGGTAAAGGTATTACTCAAAGTTTACTATATTCAAATGCTATATTTTATATGAAATATTTCCATGTTGATGGATTTAGAGTTGATGCAGTATCTAATCTAATTTATTATCATGGTAATGTAGATCATGGTAGAAATGATGGTGCTTGTTATTTCTTACAAAAATTATCTGAAATATTATTTAAAGAAGACGATAGAATCTTATTATGTGCAGAAGATTCATCTTCATATCCTGGTGTAACAAAACCTGCTAATATAGGTGGCTTAGGATTTAATTATAAATGGGATATGGGCTGGATGAATGATACATTAAAATATTTTAAGTTAGATCCAATTTATCGTAAATATCATCATAATATGTTATCATTTTCAATGATGTATTATTATAATGAACAATTTATGTTACCTTTATCTCATGATGAGGTAGTACATATGAAGGGTTCTTTATTAAATAAGATGCCAGGTGATCAGTGGCAACAGGCAGCAAACTTCAGATTATTAATTGGCTATATGATGGTTCACCCAGGAAAGAAGTTATTATTTATGGGTAATGAGCTAGCATCATATGATGAATGGCATTATGAATCTGAATTACCTTGGGGTATTTCAAAATTCCCAATTCATGATGCCGCGACTAGATTCGTTAAAGATATGACTAAATTATATAAGAATACAAAAGAATTATGGCAATTAGATTATGATCCTAACGGATTTAGATGGACATTAGCTGATAATTCAGATGAATCATTATATATATTTGAGCGTCATAGTGTTGATAATCATGTTGTAGTAGTTATGAACTGTACACCAAATACATATAATTATTATCGTGTTGGTGTATTTGGTGATTATCAATATGAAGAAATTATAAATTCAGATAAAGATATTTATAATGGTGCTAATAGAATTAATAAGCATATCTTAGAGGTAGAGGATATTCCATGGCAAGGTAGACCTCATTCAGTTGTAATGGTTGTGCCTCCACTTGGTATTTCAATTATTAAACCAATTGATAGACCAAAACTTGTTGAAGCTCCAAAAGAAGAAGTAAAAAAGACAACTAAAAAAGCTTCATCTACCAAAAAGACAACTACAAAGAAAAAATAATAGGAGACATTTTGTCTCCTATTTTTTATCTATTTCAATATCTAATTCATATTTTAAATTATTTTTTATTAAAACATTTTTTATATAATCTATTATTTCTTCATTTGATTTATCGTAATCATATGGTATTTCTAAATCAAATGATAATATTTTAATATTATCTTTATTTATGATTCTTAAATCATGATATCCTATTTTATTATCATAATCTAATAATGATTTATTTATAATTGTTTCTAAATTATATGTTTCATCATCATCAACTAATATTGGATCCATATGGATTGTTAAATTGACATTGAATTTATTTTTGATATTTTTTTCAATTTCATCAATAGCGTTATGAGCTTCAATTAAACTTAATTGTGAATTTATTTCAACATCCATTGTTAAATATTTTTTTGTAGGACCATAACTATGACATCTTACATCATGTATACCTAATACTTTAGGTGTATTTTTTATTTCATTTAATATTTCATCAATTTCTTCAAAATCCTCATTTGTACCAATTAATGTATTTATAGATTCCTTTAATATACCAATTCCAGAAAATACTACATATATAGAAATAATAATACCTAATATTGAATCAAGTGAAAATTCTAATCTAATATCATTAAAATATAATATTAATACAACAATAACACCGATTAACGCAAGTGATGTTGCGATAACATCATTTCTTGAATCAATCGCAGTAGCTTTAAGTGTATTTGAATTGATTAATTTACCCATTTTATAATTAAAATATGCTTGATATATTTTAACAAATATAGAAAATATTAATATACCAATTGATATATATTCAAGTGTTGGATTAATTGTTTCAATCTTATAATCAATTATTCTAATTATTGAAGTATATATTAAAATACATCCAGAAAATATTATTACAATTCCAACTAATAATTCAGCTATATATTCAATTCTTTCATGTCCATATGGATGTTCATAATCAGCTGGCTTTTTTGAAAAGTGAAATCCTATTAATGTAACAAAAGAAGAAGACATATCACTTAGATTATTAAAGCTATCTGATATAATAGACATATTTATAGTAAATATACCTATTAAGAGCTTTATTATAAATAATAATAGGTTGCTAAATATTCCAAAAAAAGCAGATAGCTTTCCGTGAGCAACTCTTACATTTTCATTTTTAATATTTGTGTAATCTTTAATAAATAATTTTCTTAATAAATTAATCATTTTATTACCTTCTATCTATTAAATTAAGAATACATCAAAATCCATAAGTTAGTCAATTATAATGTTTAATTTAAGAGCTTTTTTTATTGACTTAGAAGTGCTCATAATGTATAATGAAATAGCGCTTGGTAGTGGAGTAATACTCAAGAGGCTCAAGAGGCTTCCCTGCTAAGGAAGTAGACCGGGTAACTGGTGCGAGGGTTCGAATCCCTCTTGCTCCGCCATTATGAAAGCAACAAGGTATCTTAAATAGGTGCCTTTTTATTTTTATTATTTTACATTTGTGCCCAAATGTGATATATTTATATTGTAGATGGAGATGATAATATGTTTAATCAACAAGAATATATCAATGATTTTATTAAAAACACATATAAAACAGTGAAATTAAGAATTAGAAATGATGATAAAATCATCATAAATAAAATTAACAGTGTTGGTAATATAAATCAGTATTTGATTGGATTAATAACTAAAGATATATTCGATAATCGAAAATACAATTATATTAATAATGATATAAAAATAGATTTTGAATTATCGCATACTATGCAAGATTTGATTGAACAAGCAGAGAAAGCTGATATATTAGAGGATTATGGATTATATATGAATTTAGCTTACGCTATTGATGCACGAGCAAAAAGAGAAGTATCTAGACATCTTTTAACTGAAAGAGAATGGAGAATGTTATCAAGGAGATATGAATTATGAT
>CAMJOZ010000038.1 GCA_946407635.1 uncultured Caryophanales bacterium | reverse complement strand
ATTTCATCTTTTTCAGCTTGTGTAAAGTATTTAATTAATTTACCAGATGACATGATTATTTCTTCATATGTTAAATAATCAGCATTTTCAGATTCAGCTCCTAATGTATTAATTTTTAAGGCATCAAATAAAATAAATAACAATACTCCCAAAATTAAAAATTTAAGCTTTTTCATAAAATATCTCCTCTTTCCATTTTTTTATTTATTAAATGATAGAAAGAAAAGGTCAAAAATTTGTAAAATATTTTAAAAAAAGTTAAATTTTTATAAAAATAAAAAAAAGTCCGCTAAAAACGGACTATTTTTTGAGAAAATTTAGTTTAATAAATTATCTATAACTTCATCAATAATTGATGAATCAATGTCTTCTGCCTTACCATTATCGATAAGTTTTGAATTATTAGGAACAATAGGTAATCTTCCTAATGGATTAATTTCATATGTTAAAGCAATATCATTTAATTTTGTTTCACCAAATGGATAAATATAATTACCACATTTATCACATTCCATATAACTCATGTTTTCAACCAAACCTAGGATTTCAACATTCATTTGTTTACACATATTAATTGCCTTAGCAACAATCATCTTAACTAAATCCTGTGGAGTTGAAACAATTATAACTCCAGTAAGTGGCATAGATTGGAATACTGTCATAGATACATCTCCTGTTCCAGGAGGCATATCTATTAATAAATAATCTAGCTCACCCCATAATGTATTTGAATAAAATTGTCTTAATACACTTCCAAGCATTGGACCACGCCATAAAACTGGTTGAGTTTCATCATCCATTAATAAATTAATAGACATAATTTTTATACCAGTTTTAGATACTGGTGGAAACATATCAGTATCATTACCAGATACATTAGGCTCTAAGCCAAAAGATTTAGGAATTGATGGGCCAGTGATATCAGCATCTAAAATACCAACACTATATCCCTTCTTTTGTAATTCAACAGCAAGTAAAGTTGTAACCATAGATTTACCAACTCCACCTTTACCTGAAAATACACCTATTATATTTTTAATATTATTATTTTGATTGTTTTCAAAGAATTTTGGTTTTTTACCAAATTTCTCTTCAACACTCTTATCTAAATCATCCATAATCTAACTCCCAATTAAATTAGTTATTGTTATTATTTAGTTTCTTTTCATCATCATGAATCTTAACAATTAAATCTTCAATATGATTACCATAAGCTAATGATTCATCATATTTAAAAACAAGCTCAGGCATTTTTCTTGCTTTAATTCTTTTAGCAAGCTCTTTTCTAATATATCCTTTAGAATCTTCTAATGCTTGTTGGTAAGCTTCCTTATTACCATTATAAAATGTGTAATAAATATTCATATATGATAAATCTCTTGTTATTCTAACTTCAGTGATTGTTATATCAGAAAGTTTTTTATTTTTTGTATCTTGTCTTAGTAACAAAGATAATTCTCTTAAAGAAGTTGATTCTAGTCTTTCAAGTGAAATACTCATATTATCTTGGAATCTCCTTCATTATAGATGCTTCAATTACATCTCCTTCTTTAATATCATTAAAGTTTTCGATTGTAATACCACACTCATAACCATATTTAACTTCTTTAACATCATCTTTAAATCTCTTAAGAGAAGCCATCTTTCCTTCAAAAATAACAATACCATCTCTTAAAACTCTTACTAAAGAATTTCTTTCAATAACACCATCAGTTACATAACAACCAGCAATAGTACCAACTCTTGATAATTTAAAAATGCTTCTTACTTCACATTGACCTGTAACTACTTCTTCATATACTGGATCAAGTAAACCTTTTAACGCAGATTCAATATCTTCAATTAGCTTATAAATTACATTATATAATCTAATTTCTACACCCTTAGTAGCTGCCTCAGCTCTAACTGGAGCCATTGGTCTCACATTAAATCCTATAATAATAGCATTTGAAGCTTCAGCAAGTGAAACATCAGTATCTGTAATAGCACCAACAGACGCTCTAATAATATTAACCTTAGCATCTTCAAGTTTAACTTTTTCAAGTGAAGCCTTTAAAGCTTCTACAGATCCTTGAACATCACCCTTAATAATAAGATTTAAAATCTTTTCTTTATTAGTATCAGCATTTTTAAATAATTCTTCTAATGATGTAGTCTTTTTAACTTGGTTTTCAATTGCCTTTGCTTTAGCAAGTCTAGCTTGAGCAGTTTCTCTTGCTAGACGCTCATCAGATAAAACCATAAATTTATCTCCAGCAAATGGAACATCAGCTAAACCAGTAACAGATACAGCAACACTTGGAGTCGCAACAGTGAATCTAGTATGTCTATCATCTTCCATTGTTCTAATCTTACCCCATGTATTACCAACAATTACAGCATCACCAATCTTAAGTGAACCATTTTGAACTAAGAATGTCGCAACAGCACCTTTACCTTTATCAAGCTCAGCTTCAATAACTGTACCAACAGCTAATCTATTTGGATTAGCTTTTAAGTCTTTCATTTCAGCTACTAATTGAATCATTTCAAGTAATTGTTCAATACCCATACCTTTTAATGCAGAAATAGGTACGAAGATTGTATCTCCACCCCAGTCTTCTGCAAGTAAATTATAGTTAGCAAGTTCTTGCTTAACCTTTTCAATATTAGCAGTTGGCTTATCCATCTTGTTTACTGCAACAATAATAGGACAACCTGCAGCTTGAGCATGTGTAATAGCTTCTTCAGTTTGAGGTTTAACACCATCATCGGCAGCAACTACTAATACAACTATATCAGTTATTTGAGCACCTCTAGCACGCATTTGTGTGAATGCAGCATGTCCTGGTGTATCAATAAATGTAATAGCAAATCCTTTATGATTTACTTGATAAGCACCTATATGTTGAGTAATTCCTCCTGCTTCATTCTTAACAACTCTTGAATTTCTAATTGTATCTAGTAATGTAGTTTTACCATGGTCTACATGTCCCATGATTGTAACAACTGGTGGACGAGAAACAAGTGATTTTTCGTCATCTTCAATTACAAATTCTTCAAATCTTGTAATATCAGTAACTTCTTCATCTTTTAGTTCAAATCCAAAATCCATAGCTACTAATTCTACAGTTTCTCTATCAACAGATTGATTTTGATTAGCCATAATACCAAGTTGCATTAACTTCATAACAACTTGAGCTATAGTTTTACCAAGACCTTCTGCGATATCCTTTATAGTCATATCGGGGCGATAAATTAAAACATCATTCTTCTTTCCTTCATCTTTTTTGTTACCTCTTTGAGGTAAATTTGAAGTTCTAGTTTCTTTATTGTTCTTTTTAGCCACAATAAGCACCTCACTTTTTTAAAATTTTTGCAAAACCCTCATTCGTAATGCCAACAACCATTCTATTAGTTAAGCCTATCGCATGGGATAATTCTTCTGAAGAATAGTCCATATTGACTAAAACATTATAGAATTTTGCTTTGTCATTTATTTTCTTTTTTGTGTTATCTGATGCGTTATTTGCTAAAAATATATAAAATACTTTATTCTTTTTTATACTTTCAACAACTAATTCTTCACCAGATATTAAATTACGGCTTTTAGCACATAATCCTAAATTATTTAAAATCTTATCCATTATAATAAACCAATTAATTCATCATAAATATTTTCTGGAACTGATACCTCAAGCTTTTTATCTAATGATTTAGATTTTTTTGCTTTAAGAATGATATCTTTATCCTTCTTTAAATAAGCTCCTCGACCATTAGCCTTACCCTTAGTATCAACAATAACTTCGCCAGATGGAGTTCTGACAACTCTAAAAAGATCTTTTTTTTCACAAACCTCTTTAGATTCTACACAAGTTCTTAATACTAATTTTTTTTCTTTCATATTAACCAATTAATAAACCTTTTTCATATGCTTCAGAAACTGGCATAATATCAATTTTCCAACCACATGATTGAACTGCAAGTCTAACATTTTGACCACTCTTACCAATTGCTAAAGATAATTGATCATCAGGTACTACAACCTTAGATGTTTTAGTCTTAACATCTATTTCTAATACCTTTGTTACATTTGCAGGTTGTAATGAATTTGGAATTAATTCCTCTGGATCATCACTCCACTTGTATAGATCGATTTTTTCTCCACCTAAAGCATTAACGATTTCTCTAATTCTAGATCCACCTTCACCAACGCAAGAACCAATTGCATCAACATGAGAATCATTTGAATATAAAGCGATCTTACTTCTATCACCAGGATCACGAGCGATACCCTTGATTTCAATGATTCCACTCTTAATTTCTGGAATAAAGTTTTCCATAAGTCTTGTTACTAGACCCTTGTCAGTTCTAGAAACTTGAACCTTTGGATCTCTATTAGTTTGTTCAACCTTCTTTATATATACTCTAACTGAATCACCAATATGTAATTCATCATTTGGTAATAATTCAGTTACAGGAAGTGAAGCAGTTGTGTTCATGCCTAAATCTAAATTGATGAATTTTTCACCAATATTAGATACCTCAGCCTTAATCATTTCTCCTTCTTTTTCCTTGAAGTATTCATAAGCTACTTCTCTTTGACGAGTTCTTACACCTTGAGTATAAACACTCTTAGCTGCACCTACTGCAGTTCTAGAGAAGCTCTTAATATCTACTGATTCTTCAATGATATCTCCAACCTTTGCAGAAGCCTTAATTTTCTTTGCATCAGCAAGTAAAATTTCTGCTGGTTGATCTGGTTCTAAATCTTCTTCTGATAGTTTATCAACAACTAATCTAACTGAATATAATAAGATTTCAGTCTTTTCAGGATCTACAACAACTCTACAAGAAGTGTTACCATAGATTCTTTTATAAGAATTGATTAAACCTTTCTTAAAATTTTCATAAACATCTTCAACACTGATGCCTCTTGATTCAGCAACCTCTACAGCATTTTCGAAAAAAGCCTTGTTTTTCATTTTCCTAAATTTCCTCCTAAATTTTTACAGCAAGTCTTACAAGCTTAATTTCATTTTTATTAATCTTAATATTTTTGATTCTACCCTTAATATTAATTTTAACTTCTAAAACATCATCACAAAACTTTAGTAAATATCCTTCATAAATCATGTTTTCAAGTTCAACATGAATATATTTACCTATAGCTTCATTTATTTCATCATCGTTATCTAAAGATCTTTCAGCGCCTCTTGATGACACTTCCAACAAATAATTATCCATATCTTGATCATATTTATCTAATCTTTCAGATAAGTATTCATTAGCTAATCCAAGTGTATCAAGATCTATTCCATCTTTAGAATCAACAATAACTCTTAAAATATTTTCACCAAATTCTTTCACATATTCAACACTATAAAATGTTAAATTATGCTCATCTAGAAATGGTTTTAATATTTCTTTACAAATATTAATATCCAAGAATTATCACCTCGATTAATTAAATAAATAAGAGAGGTACTAAAACCTCTCTTTCAAAAACTAGCTAAATTATAATATATTAATATATTAAAATCAATATAATATTTAAATTATTTTAAATTTTTATTATTAAATAATGCTAAAATTCTAGGATTATTAATTAGAATAGCAACATCTAAAGGTAAATATCCATATTTATCTTTAATATTAATTGTTCTTTCATTTAAGTTATTTTGAACCATTTGAAGGTCTTCAATAATTATAGAATAATGAAGTGGAAAACTCTTTTTATAATCCATTGATCTATATTTAATCATCTTCTCAAACGCATAATTCATAACATCTGGATCAGCATCTGTAAAAATACCTTCATTCATTTTATTCTTACAATCAGGAATAGCACCATTTTTAAGTAAAATATCAATAACATCTAAATTTTTATATTTAACCGCATAAAATAGTGGTGTTTCACTATCATTATTTTTGATATTAACAAAAGCTTTATTTTCAATTAGATAAGAACAAACATTTAAGTCTCCTGAGGCAGCTGCGATATGAAGTGGAGCGGCTCCACGATAGTTTTTAACATTTACAATTTTATCATCTAAAACTGTATTTCTTAACAAATCTAAATTTCTACTTCTAACAAGCGCCATAAACATGGTTTCATCATTATTATTAGTTTCATAAATATCGAACTTCATTGTTTCTAAAAATAAATAAATGATTTCAGTTCTACCAAGTATAGATGCTTTATATAGTGGAGATTCCCCACTTTCATTTCGAATAGTTAAATTAGCACCTTTTCTAATTAAAGTTTTTAAAAAACCTAAACGATTATTAATAACACAATAATGAACTGGAGTATTACCTAAATTATCTTTAATATCAATATCAATAAAATTTTCTATTAAAGCTTCAAAGGCTTGTGAATTACCAAAAATGATAGCAGAGTGTAATAAGCTCATACCCTTTTCATTTCTGACATTAACATCACCAGTAGCTAAATATTCTCTTAATTTTTGTATATCATTAGTGTAAATTGCGTTAAATGCATCCATATTATGCACCCTTTCTTTAAAAAAATAGAGCCTCTTTTGGGAAGCTCTATTACATAAAACTACTTATTTACTGCATCTTTTAGAAGCTTACCAACCTTGAAAGCTGGTGTCTTTTGTTCAGGTACGTCAATAGTTTCACCAGTTCTAGGATTTCTACCGCTACGAGCAACTCTTGTTCTAACCTCGAAAGTACCGAAGCCTGATAATACTACCTTATCGCCTTTAGCAAGTGCTTCTGCGATTAAATCTAGTAAATCATCAACTACCTTTTCAGCCTTACCTCTTGATAAATCGTTTGAATCAGCTAGGCTTGCAACAATTTCTGACTTTTTCAATGTCAATTCCTCCAAAATATTATATTTTTATATAATTTAATTTTATCATATTTAGACCATATTTCAATACTATGGAATAAAAAAAAGTCAAAAAATTGCTTTACTTAAAAGAATTTTTGACTTTTTTAAATTAAATAAATTAAATTAACACCTATACCAACTAAAACTGAAATTAAAATCAACAATATAGCATTCATTTTTTTCTTAAATATAAGCTTATATATGATATAAATCTCAACTAAAATAATTATTCCAAATGATGGTAAAACAACACCAAAAGTACATAATAATGCACCAAAAAATTTCTTTCTTTTATAACCAATATAAGTTGCCATATTTATCGCAACAGGTCCTGGTGTTGATTCACAAATCGCTAAAAGCTCAAGCATATCATTATCAGATATCCAGCCTTTTTTATCTACGAGGGTTTCTTTGATTTGTGGAATCATTGCATAACCACCACCGAATGTAAATAAGCCTAATTTAAAAAAATATCCAAAACAATTCTAAATATTCCATTAAATTCACCTAATATTCAGTTTTAATCTTAAAATCTATATCATACTCATCCATAAAATCTTCTAAATCCTTTTGAGTAACAATAAGCTTCATTTCAATAAATTCTTTAGTCTTTTTATTTTTGAAGCCTACAACCTTCTCTCCAGTACAAATACTTGCATGAATTACAGGTTCATATAGATCTTTATCATATGTTTTTTTCTTATGCATAAAAATCCCTCGTTTTAATCATCATTTTTTTAAATAGTCAATTAGCTTAGGCAAAATCATTATACCATCATAAAAACCTAAAAAATAGACATTAGCTAGATTATCAATATCTTTTTCAAGCATTCCAATTTCTATAGGCTTAGATGGAGAAATAATGAATAATTTATCCTCTTTTTGATATTCTAATAATTCATCACAAAGTAAATTATAATCTAAATCAGTTTTTGCTAAATTCTTAGCAAATTCAGGATAATTTGAAAAAAATCTTTTGCTTATCAAATATCTTCTACTAAAATTATCTTTATATCTATAATTATCATCTCTAGTTCTAACAACTATAATCTTTTTATATCCTTCATTCATAGCCCATTTAAATGGGATTCTATCAGCACAACCACCATCTAAATATTTTTTACCATTTATTTCAACAGGTCTATTTAGATAAGGAAGTGATGCAGAAGCTTTGGTTGCACTTTTAATATCAATATCACTATTATTTTCAAAATATTCAGCATCTCCACTATCTAAGCTTGTCGCAACCATAACTAATCTTCTATCTTTAATTCTTTCTTCATTTAATTTTTCAACGCCTTCAAGGTCTCCAAGTAAATAATCTAAACTTATTAATCCTTTAGTTTGTCTTAAAGCATCAAGTCCCATATATTCAGGATCGTGTCTATGACCAAGGTTAATTATTGCACTTCTACCAATTTGACCTGATGCATAATTAATTCCATTTAAAGCTCCAGCAGAAACACCAATAACAGTTTTAATATTAATACCATGAAGCATTAATGCATCTAAGACTCCAGAAGTATACAAACCTCTAAAAGAACCACCCTCTAAAACAATTGCTCCTTCAGTATATTCCCTACTTGCATTACCTTTTGGCAATATTTTTAAATATTCACTTAAATCATCAAACAACTTCATAAAAACACCCTATCAAATATATAAGTGCCACAAAGTGACACTTATAAAATTAATATTTATATCATTTATGATATATAATTTAAAGATTAACTATTAGCTTTTTTTATTTCTTCAACCTTATTTAATCTTTCGTTTAAATCTTCTTCAAGTTCAGCTTTAAGCTTACCTTCTTCAATTAATTTAATAACTATATCAGCAATTTTTGGATCAAATTGAATTTCTTTACATCTTTCAAATTCAGAAATAATTTTCTCTTTTGGATATGGATCCTTATAAACACGCTTTGTAGCCATCGCATCAAAGCAGTCAGCACAACAAATAATTCTCGCAATATAAGGAATTTCTTCTCCTTTTAATCCTTCAGGATATCCTCCACCACCATATTTTTCATGGTGATATTTAGCACCTTCAACAATATTAGGAATTGTTGAAATATCTTTTAGAATCTTCGCACCCTTAGTTGTATGGCTCTTCATAATAACAAATTCTTCATCAGTTAATCTTCCTGGTTTATTTAAAATAGCATCAGGAATACCAATCTTACCAATATCATGAAGTAAGGCAATATAATATAAATTCTCTAATTCATCGCCTTGCATACCTAAGGCTTCTGCGATAATTCTAGAATAATGACCTACTCTTATAGAGTGACCATTAGTATATGTATCTTTGGCGTCGATTGTACGAGCAATTGCCTCAATTGACTCTAGTGTGATTCCTTTTAATTCTTTTTCTCTTTGTTCAGCCTTTTTCTCTCTAGAATAAATCATACCAAAGTTAATAGCACATATTAACGCCACACCAACTGATATTATAAAAATCCAGAACCAAACTTGCTCATATATATGCATATCTTTAGTTAAAGAAATATCAATTATATTACTTTGCTGATTCAATTCATCCATT
This sequence comes from uncultured Caryophanales bacterium, assembly GCA_946407635.1. Lineage (GTDB taxonomy): Bacteria > Bacillota_I > Bacilli_A > Acholeplasmatales > Anaeroplasmataceae > Anaeroplasma. The sequence continues at coordinate 4,031 of CAMJOZ010000038.1, read as the reverse complement.
ACATAGACATGAAATTTATAATTACCACCACTTAAATTAGTATAACTTACGCTAGTGACACCATCATTTCCTTTAACATAGTCATTATCAACACCATCTAATTTATAATAAATAGAATATCCTTTTGTAGGCTTGAAACTAAATATAGATAAATTAAATGTAACACGGTCAGAATTCTTATCTAGCTTTAATGAATTAATATTATAATCCTTATCATCAACTGTAACTGAATTAACACTAATTTTAAGTGGAACTCTAGTTTCATCTTTATCAATAAAATTGTAAACAAATACGCCATCTTGACTTTGAATATAGTAAGTACTTGATTCTTCATCATAACAGCCTGATGAATTAGCTTTAATTGAACTCTTTAAACCATTCGAAGAATCATAAAATTCATAATTCAATTCATCAGCTAATAAATCATCAATAATATATATTTGTTTTTCACTCGCAACAAAGAACTTGTATAGAGTATTTCCACTTTCTTCTGTAATCTTTACTTTATTTATTTCAGTAATTGAACTATTAACAAACGGAATATTAATTTCTTTAGGATTGGATTTTTCTTTTGTATTAATAACAAAGAAACGACCATAAATATTATAATAGAAATTATCTCCATCTTGATAAAATTTTAACATTCCTGATGTTGTTTCATCAATTCCATTAATTGCCTTAATAGATGAATTATTTAAATCTTTATCTATAGTATGTATACCATAGCCACTCATAACATATGTAACTTCACCAAAATTTGATTTATCTATATATAAAATTTGTCCATTAACGCATGGAGTCTGGTTTTCAGTTGTTATATTTTTGTTAAGAATAAAATCAGTTCCATCAAATCTAACAATAGAATTTGTCGCAGTACCAATAAATAAGTAATCATCAATCGCCCTTAAACATCTTTGAGCAACTGCGTAATATCCTTTTGTATTAACATCAGGATCATCAAAAACAAAATCAGAACCTCTATAAACATGGAATGTGTCCGCAACCGGATCATATTCAAATAAACCACTACCATAAGTTGCGAAATAAATTTTATCTTTAAATACTTCTATATCTCTTACATCATAATACGGAATTAATTTATCAGCTTGTGGCCTAGATTTATCTTGTTCTATTATTGTATTAATCTTAGTTATAAGTGGATGATTCTTGTTTATATTTCCTGTCGTAAAATCATAAACATAAATACCATTTCCAGTAGCCATGTATAAATCATTACCATTTTTTAAAATTGCATAAACTAATCTTTCACCTGGCATTGAATTTTCATCAATATCAAATAATAAATCAACTAAAGATGATTGTGAAATTATAGAAACACCTGTGATATATGACGCTATCCATAAATTCTTTTCATAATCAATCATTATATCTACTAGTTTACTATTGTTTTCTAGTTTTTGTGCATAAGTTGCTTCTAAAGTATCAACATCAATTGAATATAAACCTTTTTCACAAGCAGCAAATAAATTGTTACTATCTTTGTAATAAACAAATTTATGAACCATATCATCTCTTTTTTTAGCAACGCTATAAAGATTAATTGATTTAGGCAACAATTGAGCATTTTCTATATCATAAAAGAAAATCTTACCTTGATTAGTGGCAATAGCCATTTTCTTTTCAAATGGATAAATAGTATTTACTGTTTCTTCATCATATAATAAATTATTATCATAATCATATAATGCGTTGTTTTCCTTTATAAGATAACATGTATCTCCATATGGGAATGCAGATAAGATATCTTCACTATGTATTTGATCCTTAATTAACGAATCAGTTTCAGCATTATATTTATATAAACCTAATGTTGTTGATATATATAAAATACCTGAATCATCCATTTTCAAATCATTAATAGTTAAGTTTTGTTCACTTAAAGTAATTTTTGAAAACTTACCATCATCAAGTTTTAATAAGCCAACAGATGAAACCATAAATAATTTATTTTTATAATTTGCTAAACGTCTAACATTTTCGATTTGCACAGTATTGCCTTCATCATCAATAAAGCTATTATAAGACAATAAATTTTTAGAATCATATCTATTTAACCCGGCAAATTGTCCAATCCAAACATACCCATCATCAGTTTGACATATAGCTCTAGAACCTGTGTTATTTAAAACAATTGGTGTTTCAGCCTTATCAGCTAAATACGAAGATGCGAAAACCCCTGTTACACTTATAGTAAATACGAATATTAATATTGATAATAATATACAAAACTTCTTTTTCATATTATCAACTCCATTACACACTTTTTATAATAATATCATATTTTATCTAAATAATAAATAAAAACGATGACATAAAGTCATCATTTTCATATTTGTTAATTGAAAAATTAAAGTGTATTAACATTTTTATTCTTTTTTAAAAAGGAAAAATAAAATATATAACCAACTATAGTAGTCAAAATTTCAGTAATTGGATATACCATCCAAAACCAATATAATCCTCCTACCTTAGCTAGTAAGAATCCTATAGGAACAAAGCATATAACAGTTCTAACAACAGTAAGTATTGTACTTCTAATAACATATCCTACAGATTCAAAAAATACAGGAAATATAAGCGATGTTACAAGTGGTAAAAAGCTTAATCCTATGAATCTAAAAGCATATTCGGTTATATCTAATACTTCTTTATCACTAGAAAAAATTCTTACCATTTGAGTAGGTATAAATTCAAAGCATAATACACCAATAAACATTAATACCATACCCATAATTATACTTTCATTTAAAATATTTTTTACTCTTTTAATATCATTTCTTGCATAATTATAGCTAATTATAGGCACTATGCATGTTTGTAATGAGCCTAGTGGGATAAAGAAAAATGTTTGAATCTTATAATATAGTCCTAATGTAGTTACAGCAGCATCAGAAAAGCCTGCTAATATTACATTTAATCCAAAAATATAAAATGTATATGCTGATTGCATAATAATATTTGGTAATCCAAGCTTATATATATTAAGCAAATGCTTAGGATAAATAGATAGCTTTGGAGGTTTTCTAAATCCTGATTTCATTATTATTAATGCTGAAATTAATTGACCAATTACTGTGGCAATAGCCGCACCAGTTAAACCCATTTTAAATCCAAATATTAATATTGGGTCCAATATAATATTAATTATAGCTCCTATGATTTGATCAACCATAGGTAATATCATTTTCCCTTCTGCCTGTAATACTTTAGCCCATATAGATTCTAAAAATAGACCCAAAGGAAAAACACAGACAATTCTTCCATAAGATAATACATATTCAATTACCTTAGAATCTTTCGTTTGTAAGCTTGCATAGAATGGTAAAATAAAATAAGTCACAATCGCAAATATAAACCAAGAAATAATAGCTAATGGAGTTCCTATACCTGCAACCTCATTAGCTTTATTTTCTTTACCAACACCTCTAAATCGTGACATTAATGTATTAATACCAACTCCAGTTCCAACTGCTAAAGCAATCATTAATAGCTGTAATGGATATACAATTGACAAGGCAGTTAAGCCATTTTCATCAAAATTACCTATAAATAAGCTATCAACAATATTATAAAGTGCTTGTATTAGTTGACCTATCATTACTGGAGGTGCTAATTTAAATATTATTTTATGTATTTTTCCTTTACCAAAATCAATTGATGATTGCAAAAATAAAACCTTCTTATAACTCTCAACTAGAAAAAAGATTGAATCTAAAGATGTTCAACTTTCCCCAAAGTTATTAAACAACATCTAACTCAATCTTTCAAATAATAAAACCACACTCAAAACAAGGATAATTAATTTAACAAATTACGGCGGAATTAAGTTGTGCAAAAACAACTATTAGCTATCATTAGACTAACAACCATTATTTTTTTTGCCTTTTTTGACAATTCCATTATACTGCACTTTTATAAAAAATCAAAAAAAAGAATGAATAACTGTTATCCGTACATTAGCGGAATTAAGTCATTCATTCTTATTAATTGAAATTTTCAACTATTTACAG
>CAMJOZ010000037.1 GCA_946407635.1 uncultured Caryophanales bacterium | reverse complement strand
GCAAAATAAAAGACTGTTGATTCGACTCTTTTACGAGTTTGTCAACAGTCTGAAATAATTCCAGAAAATGGAATTATTTTTTTTATTATTTATTTTTTGCGTCTTCCATTGACTTCATAACAGCACGTACTTGCTTCTCAGAAGGAGTACGACCCATTTGAGTCATCATAGCTCTAATCATTTGTTCATTAATAGGTGGATTCTTTTCCATTGAACGCTTAAATAAAAATCTAATTACAAAGAATCCAATTATAAATCCAATAACTATTCCTATAACGCCTAAAATAATTAAATACCACCACTCAACCATTTTAAACAACCTCTCTTTTTAAAAACTAGTATTATTCTACAACATTTAATACTAAAAATTCAATATATTTAGTAATTTTTTTATTTTTTATAAATGTTTGTCTTGACTAAGCAAATATTTAACAATTATAATAAAATTAGAATAATAAGGAGGAGTTTAAGATGCCAAGAAAAGTAGTAGAAGATACTTGTATCGGCTGCGGTGCTTGTGCAGGTGAATGCCCAGTTAGCGCAATCACTGTAGATGACGTTTCTCATATCGATGCAGATACATGCATTGATTGTGGTGCATGTCAAGGCGTATGCCCAGTTGATGCTATAGTTGAAGAATAATTATAGATAGACTAAAAAAGGATTTGTACTTTTACAAATCCTTTTTATTTTTAGTTATTTTCTTTTTTCTTCTTAAATGAATTTTCTGTACCATTCAATAATCTAATATAATTCTTTCTATGCTTTAGAATAATTAATGTAGCCATAAATGATACTAATATACCTGTTGCAAGTGTTTGCTTATTAATAAAATATTCTAAGAAATTAGAAGCATTTAAACCACAACCATATAAAACCCATACAGTTATTAAAACTGTAAATGTTGCAAATGTAGATGCTAAAGAAACATAACCTGAAGTTTTAAGTGTAATATAGAATGCTATTAAGCATAAGATTGCTGCTAAAGGTGAGATAACAAATACAACACCTAAGCTTGTAGCAACAGCTTTTCCACCTTTAAATTTTAAGAATATTGAGAATGAATGTCCAATTATAGCTGCAACACCATAGAAGATTGGATCTATTGGTGATTCCCAAGCTCCTGTCATTCCTAAAATTTTTACAATTAGAAGAACAACTATTCCTTTAAATACATCCATGAAGAATACTAAGAATCCAACTTTCTTTCCTAATACTCTAATTGCATTAGTAGAACCTATATTTTTACTACCATGTTCTCTGATATCAATATGACATATTCCTTTACCAATTACAATTCCAAATGGGATAGATCCAATTAGATAAGCTAGTATTAAAAATAAAATAGAATATGTTGCATTTAATGAATCAGCTAATGTCAAAAATACTGAATTTATCATCAAAAAATCACTTTCCTTTTTAAATACAAAATCATTATACATTTATATTAAATTTAAGTCAAAGAAATTTAATGAAATTACTTGTAATTTCTTGATAAAAAGCCTTTATTTATGTTATTATTAAATAGTGTTGTAAAGGGCGGTGTTATAAGTGGCAAATAAAGAATATAATGATGAATCCATAACAGTCCTTGAGGGCCTTGAGCATGTTAGAAAACGTCCTGGTATGTACATTGGTTCTACTGATGAAAGAGGATTACATCATTTAGTTTGGGAAATTGTCGATAACTCAATTGATGAGGCTTTGGCAGGTTATGGTAGAGAAATAATCGTAACAATTAATGAGGATAATTCCATTACAGTTGAAGATAACGGTAGAGGTGTACCTTGTGGTATGCATCAAACTGGTAAAAACACAATGGAAATAATATATACAAAACTTAATGCAGGTGGTAAATTCGGTGGTAATGGTTATAAGACTACAGGTGGTCTACATGGTGTTGGTGCGTCTGTTGTTAATGCATTATCAAGCTATATGGTTGTAACAAGCTACCGTGATGGTAAAATTCATAGAATGAGATTTGAAAATGGTGGTAAGGATGTTTCACCAATTGAATTATTAGGTGATACAAGAAAGACTGGTACTACAGTTACATTTAAACCAGATCCAACTATTTTTACAACTACTGTTTATCAATATGAAACTATCAAAACAAGAATTCGTGAGAGTGCTTTTTTAATTAAGAATTTAAAGATGGTTTTAAATGATAAAAGAAGTAAAAAACAAGAAACATTCGTTTATGAAAATGGTATATCAGAATATGTCGCTTTTATGACATCTGATAAAAAGCCAATTCATCCAGTTGCTTATTTTGAAGGAACATATAAAGTTCCTGAAACAACTGAAGAAATAGAAGTTGAAGTTGCACTACAATTCATTGAATCTTATAGTGAAACAATTGTATCATTTGTTAATAATGTTAAAACAGGTGATGGTGGTTCACATGAAACAGGATTTAAATCTGCTTTAACAAAGGCATTCAATGATTTTGCACATAAATATAATTTAATAAAGGCTAAGGATCAATTAGAAGGTACAGATATTAGAGCCGGTATGACAGCTGTAGTATCTGTAAGAATTGGTGAAAAGCTTTTGGAATTTGAAGGACAAACTAAAGGTAAATTAGGTACACCATCAGCTAAACAAGCTGTTGATATAGTATTATCTGAAAAGCTAGGCTATTATTTAGTTGAAAATAAGAATTTAGCTGAACAAATTGTTAAAAAAGCAATTAAAGAAGCTGAATCTAGAGCCGCTGCCAGAAAAGCTAGAGAACAAGCTCGTATGGATAAAAAAGATAAAGGTGAAAAGAATATTTCAGCTAAGCTTGCCCCAACAAGTGAAAAGAATAAAGAAATTAATGAATTATATCTAGTTGAGGGTGATTCAGCCGGTGGTTCTGCAAAACAAGGTAGAGATAGAAGATATCAAGCAATCTTACCTTTAAGAGGTAAAGTATTAAATACTGAAAAGGCAAATGCAGATTCTGCTTTAAAGAATGAAGAAATCGCAACTATGATTTATACAATTGGTGCGGATTATGGTGTTAATTTTGATTTAAAGAAATGTAATTATAAAAAGATTATAATCATGACCGATGCCGATGATGATGGTGCCCATATTCAAGTATTATTATTGACATTCTTCTTTAGATATATGAAGCCATTAATTGATGATGGAAGAATTTATATAGCTAAGCCACCTCTATTTAAAATTACTAAATTAGGTAAAAAAGAAGAAATTTTATATGCATATACAAACGAAGAAAAAGATCGTATTGTAAATGAAACTAAATCACAAACTAGAATTCAAAGATACAAAGGATTAGGTGAAATGAATGCCGAACAATTATGGGAGACTACAATGAATCCTGAGACTAGAACTTTAATTCAAGTTCATATTGATGATTTAAGTGAGGCTGAATCTCAAATTGAAGTATTAATGGGTAATGATTCAAATAGAAGAAGGGATTGGTTAGAAAACCATGTATCCTTTACATTAGAGGAGGATATGTAATATGGCTGAAAAACAATCTATAAAGAAAAAATTAGATATATTCTTAAATGAAAAATTCCAAGAAACATTATTAGAAGATGTTATTGGAGAAAGATTTGGTAGTTATTCTAAATATATTATTCAAGAACGTGCTATACCTGATATTAGAGATGGTTTAAAGCCAGTTCAAAGAAGAATATTATATGGTATGAATATTCTTAAGGTTACTGCGAATAGCCAATATAAAAAATCAGCTCGTATCGTTGGTGAAGTTATGGGTAAATATCACCCACATGGTGACTCATCAATTTATGATGCGATGGTTCGTATGAGCCAAAGCTGGAAGATGGGTGTAACATTAATTGATATGCATGGTAACAATGGTTCAATTGATGGTGATGGTCCTGCCGCTATGCGTTATACAGAAACTCGTATGAGTAAAAACGCAGAATATCTACTTGAGGATATTGATAAGAATACAGTTCCATTTATTCCTAACTTCGATGAAGAAGAAATAGAACCAACTGTATTACCTGCCAAATTCCCTAACTTACTTGTAAATGGTGCGATGGGTATTTCTTCAGGTTATGCAACATATATTCCAACTCATAACATTAATGAGGTTGTTAACGCAACAATTGCGAGAATTGACAATCCTAATTTAACACTTGATGAATTACTTGAAATTATGCCAGGTCCTGATTTCCCTACTGGTGGTATCATCATGGGTAAGGATGGTATTAGAGAAGCATTTTTAACTGGTTCTGGAACGATTGTAGTAAGAAGTAAATATCATATTGAACAAATGTCAAATGGCGCTCCTAGAATCGTTATTGATGAAATACCTTATGATACATTAAAAAGTAAAACAGTTGAAAAAATGGAACAGCTTAGAATGGATGGTAAGGTACCTGATGTAATTGAAGTAAGAGATGAATCAGGTAGAGATGGTTTAAGAATCGCTGTTGATCTTAAAAAGGACGCTAACGCTGAAACAATTGTAAATTATTATTTCAAGAATACAGATTTACAAACTAATATTAATTATAATATGGTATCTATTTGTAATCGTAAGCCAATGAGATTAGGTGTATTACCTATTTTAGATGCTTATATTGAGCATCAAAAGGATGTTATAACAAATAGAACTAATTTCAATTTAAATAAAGCTAAAACTAGATTACATATAGTTGAAGGTTTTATTAAGATGTATGATATTGTTACTGAAGTAATTCAAACAATTAGACAATCTAAAAATAAAGCTAATTCTATTGAAAATTTAGTTGCTAAATTTGATTTTACTGAAAAACAAGCTGAAGCTATTGTTGTAATGCAATTATATAGATTAAGTAATCAAGATATTGAAGAATTACACAAAGAATATGATGAATTGATTGCTAATATCGAATTATATAATAAGATTTTAGGTAGTGAAAAAGAGCTTCTTAAGGTTATTAAGAATGAACTTAAAGAAATGAATAAAGTTTTAGTTTCAGAAAGAAAAACTGAAATTAGAGATGAATCATCTAATATTAAGATTGATGAAACTGAATTAATTTCTAAAGAACAAACTATGGTTTGTGTTACTCGTGATGGCTATTTAAAGCGTGCTAACTTAAAATCATATAATTCATCTAAGGCTAATGGAATTAAAGATAATGATACAATCATTTTCTTAAAAGAGGTTTCAACATTAGATACATTATTAATATTTACATCAGGTGGTAATTTCATTTATTTACCTGTATATAAAATACCCGAATATAAATTTAAAGAGGTTGGATCATTTATTTCATCAATAGTTCAATCTAATCAAAATGAAAAATTTATAAAGGTATATGCGCTTAATAATTTCATGAGTGGTGAAACACTATTATTAACTACTAAACAAGGTGCAATTAAACAAACATTGTTATCTGAATTTGTATTATTAAGATATACAAAGAGTGTAAGAGCTATGAAATTAGCCGCAGATGATGAATTAGTATCTGTAGATATGATTAAAGATCCACTTGAAATAATGGTATTTACTCATAACGCAGAAGCATTGAAATTTAGAGCTACTGATGTATCATTATATGGTACAAACGCTGGTGGGATTAAGGCAATTAATCTAAAAGATAAGGATTATGTTGTCAGTGCAATTTATTGTAATAAAAACGATGATTTTGTGGTTGTAACATCTAGAGATACAATCAAAAGAATGAAAACATCAGAAGTTATTTTAACTAAGCGTGCTAGAAGTGGTACTCAAATTATCAAAAAGGTTAAGGCAAATCCATATTATGTTATAGATGCTGCTAAGCTTACACCTAACCAATATAAAGAAAATGTACCAGTTTATTTAATATATAATAATGGTAATGATGAGATGGAAGCATTCAGCTTAAAATATAATGTTTCTGATGCTGGAAAGCAAATCGATAAAAATGGTGATTTTGATAAATTAATTGGTGTATATATTAAAGAACCATCTAAACCAGATGAGGCTGTATCACCTGATTATTTAGAGGAACCAGATTTATTTACACAAGCTAATAATTCAGATCAATCTATTGATTTAGATATTGCTGATGAAAAGCCACTTGTTACTCCAAAGGCTAAACAAGTAACTAATCAATCTATATTAGATGAATTAGATGATATTTTACAAAAAGAAAATGTAAAAAAGCCTGAAGGAACTATTGAAAAAAAAGTTGATGAATCAAATCAAACTGAAGAAAAAAAGATAAAATATACTAAGATATCTTTATTCGATGACTTTGATAACTAATCAGCTAACTTGAAATATTATTAAATATTATTTATAATATATAAATAGGAAGTAGGTGATTATATTGCCTAAATTTAAGAAAAAAGAAAGTCAAGAGGACTTACTACCAGAAGAATTATCTGAAATGATTGAATCTGCCGTTGATACTCCTGAAAAACCAAAAGAAGACGAAAAAAAGGATGAAGATGAATTTAATCCTAATGGAATGGAAATGGTTGTTGATAGAGTAGAACATGGTTTAGTAGGTTCATTAATGATTAATAATGATAATACTAATAAGCCATTATTTAAAAATGGTGATATTGTTCATTTTAGAACACCTTCAAGACTACAGAAAAAAGATATTGTCTTATATAAAAATCATGATGAATATTATATTAGAAGAATAATTAAATTCAAAGATGATGATATCTATGTTGCTGGAGATAACGAAAAAGCTTATCATATAATCAGAAAAGAAGAAATTATCGGTAAAGCAATTGGACGTCAAAGAAAGAAAAAATTCTTATCTTTCTCATTCACAAAGAATGCTAAAACTAAATTTTATGATTTTAGAAAAGTAAATTTAGCTAAATTTAGATTAGGTAATAGAGTACTTGACTACGAACAAGAGGTTGATAATGATGTTTACGAAAATGCATTATTATTATCTGAAACAACTCAAGCTCAGCAACAACAAGCTGAAAAGCCTAAATACATTATCGATATCGATTTGGATTCTGATTTAGCTGATTTCTTAAATCCAGATGATCTAGTATTAGAATTAAAACGTGAACAACAAAATGCAGAACAAGCTGATGAAGAAACTGAAGAGGAAGTAATCTATGAAGAGGTAGAAGACCCTGAATATTCTGAAGAAGAGGTTACTGAAGAAGTTCAAGAAGAGAAAGATGAAGACCAAGAAAGTGATTACGAATCAGGTAAAATTCATTTAGTTGATGAAGCTGAAGAAATTGATATTTAAGAATCGAATGTGTCTATTTAATAGGCACATTTTTTCTTTTTTTATTAACATTATTAATAAACATTCAATGTATTAATAAATCAAGTTTTACATATAAATATTTAAACTAATATATACAAAATATACTAGTTATTTATATTAGATTTATTATGAAATAATTTTTATTTATAAATAAAATTATGATATAATTGATTTAAATAGGAGGATTTTTCTATGAAAGTTGTAATTGAAAATAAAGTATTTGAAATAAATAATCCTACCGAAGTAATCGATTTAATTGATGATAAAGAAAGAAAATATATATTATGTAGAATCAATGGTAGAATTAAAGATTTACATTATAAAATAACTAAAGATTCAACTATTGAATTATTAGATTTGACTCAAAAGGAATCTACAGTTGCTTATGAATCTTCTTTAAGATATTTAATTACATATGTAATTAAAAAATTGTATCCTAAATCAAGAGTTATATTTAATTATAGTGTATCAAGATCTATATTTTGTAATGTAAGTGATTTAGGACATCAATTTAATAAAAAGAATTTAAATGAAATAAATGATGCACTTCAGGAATTAATTAAAAAGGATATTCCATTTATTTACGATAAAATTAGTGTTTCAGAAGCTAAAGAATATTATTCTAAAATTGGTTTTTATGAAAAATCTAATTTATTAAATTATTTCAAGGATGATCAAAAAGTTCCTATCTATAAATGTGAAGATTTTATGAATTATTTATTAACATTAATGGTTCCATCTACAGGATATTTAGATAAATATGTTCTTAATTTATATCAACCAGGATTTACTATTTCATATCCAAGATATGAATGTGGAGGACAAATACCTGAATTTAAGGATGAAAAGAACTTTAGAACTGCTTTAATAGCTGCTAATAAATGGTTAGATATTACTAAATCTGACACAATAACTAAAATTCATGATATAGTAAATAAAGGTCAAGCATTAGATTTTATTAATTTATGTGAAGTAAGACATTCTCAACAATTAACTCATTTAGGTGATCAAATTGAAGAAAATGCGTATCGAATTAAAATGATATGTATTGCAGGTCCTTCATCAAGTGGTAAAACAACATTTGCTAATCGTTTAAAAATAGAATTAAGAAGTAGAGGATTATTACCTGTAACTATTTCTATGGATGATTTTTATAAAACAGATGATTATCCTTTAACAGATGCTGGAAAACCTGATTATGAAAGTATTGATGCTTTAGATTTAAAATTATTTGATGAAACAATATCTAAATTAATCAAAGGCAAAAGTGTTAAATTCCCTAAATTTGATTTCACAACTAAATCAAGATCTTTTGTTGGTCCTGTTAAATTAGATAAAAATCAAGTTTTAATCATTGAAGGAATTCATGGTTTAAATGATAAGATAGCCCCATCAGTTTATAATGATTCTAAATTTAAAATATTTATATCTCCACTTGGACAATATAGAATTGATGGACATACACCAATATCTATTTCTGATTTAAGATTAATAAGAAGATTAGTTAGAGATTACAATTTTAGATCAGCATCAGCTGAAACTACACTTAATATGTGGAGTGATGTTAGAAATGGTGAATTCAAATGGATTTATCCAAACCAAAATAACGCTGATTTTGTTTTTAATTCTGAATTATCTTATGAATTATGTGTATTAAAAGAATATGCAATTCCTATTTTAGAAAAGGTACCTAAGAATTCTCCAAATTATTTAACTGCTAAAAGGTTAAGTGTATTCTTATCTTATTATCCAACTATTACATCAAAATGGATACCTTCAAACTCAATTATTAGAGAATTTATTGGTGAATCAATATTTTATACTTCTGATAAAAACTAGATTAAAATTAGAGTTTTCAAAACTAAGTTTTGTGAACTCTTTTTTTATTAATTTAATGGTTTTATAAATTGATTTAAGGGTAAGTTTTTGTTATAATTAAAATGATTTTTGGTGGTGATAAAATGAACTGTATGTTAAATCTAAAAAGAATTACATATCCTAAAGATTTAGTATATGATTTAACAAGATTATATACTTATCGTGGTAAGGATTTTTATTATGCAAATAAGCTTAAACAAAACAAAAAGAATATAACAAGATCAGTCATTGAAAAAGATACAATTTACGCCACTAAAATACTTAATTTAGATATTTCTGATAATAGATTAAAGTTAATTATAAAAAACGATTCTGAACCTAAAAATAATAATGAAAAAATAGTTAGAAATTTAAAAAATGTATTTACTATTTTACAAGAAAGATGTGACGATCCTAATTATTTAAATGAAAAATATTTGCCAAATGATTTATTAGCTATGGCAAATAAGGTATTCAAGGATGTAATTAAAAGTGTTAAATATAAAACAACTAAAGTAAAAGTAAATGATACTTTAATTGTAGAAGAAAAAACTGTTACAGCTAGAGATGCTATGGATGAATTAGCTAAATTATATGTTGATTCAATCAATACATATCATTATGAAACTGTTCAAACAATTGTTAGCTTTTATGTTGATATTATTAATATGGATATGTTTGATCATTACAATGATTTTATTGCCTTAATAATCGTTCAAACATTATTATTAAATCGTCAATTTTATGTTTTTAAATATAAATCTTTTTTTGAAGAAATATATAAGAATATTCATGAATTAAAGGCTGCATCTGATTTAGCAAGTTTTGATTGGAAAAGAGGATATCCTAAAACAGAAAACCTTAATCAAATTGTTTTAAGAATTATTATTAATTGTTATGAAGAAGTAGACTTCATGGCTAGAAATGTAGAATTTGATAAAACATTAACTAAGTTTGATAATGTTAAGGCTGCGATATTAAAACTTGGAGAAGTATTCTCTAAAGAAGATATTAAGAAGGTTTGTCCTAATGAATCTGAATCAACTATTAATAGAGCATTAAAATGCTTAAAGGATGAAAAGAAGATTGAACCAGATGGAACAGGAAGAACTGCTAAATGGATTAGATTAACTAATGATGAGTTATTCTCAACTGATCAAAAACAAATAGACATATTTTCATATATTAAGGGATAAATGGTATTATTTATCTCTTTTTTCATTTATAAAGTATATTAAGTTTATTTTAATTTTAATTAAAATATGTTATAATAAATAAAATACAAAACGTTTTAATTGGATAAAAGAATATGAATAAATTAGAAAACAAAATTAAAATTATACTTTTTAATATTAATAATTTAAGAGATGATTTTTTGAATTTATCTTTTATTACTGAAGAAGATAAAACTAATGCTTTAAAATATAAGCGTTTAATTGATCAGAAACAGCATATTATATCTTCTTATTTTAAAAGAAAATATGTTAAGGATTATTATTTAGATGATAATAAAAAACCTAAATCAAACAATATATTTTTTAATATTAGCCATAGTAATAATTTAGTTGGAATTGCTTTAGGCGATATAGATTTAGGACTTGATATTGAATTTAAAGAAAAAAAGAGAAAAGAAGAATTAATTAATTATGTTTGTAATTCTGAAGAAATAAAATTAATTAAAAATAATTCTGATTTTTATAAAATCTGGACATCAAAGGAAAGTTTACTTAAATGTATAGGAACTGGAATAGTTAATGATTTAAAAAATGTTAATGCTTTACCTATAGATGGTTTAAAAAAATATAATGATAAGTTTTATTTTTCACATTATTTTGATTATTTAGACTATAGTATTTCAGTAACAATAGCCCAAAATAAAGACTTTGATATAGATTTAATTATAGAGGAGGCAGCCTATGAAAGAATTTTACCCACTATCTAAAACTGAAGAAGGTATATATGTATCATGTTTAAAACAAACTGATGCGTATAATTTGACAAATGTTATTAATTTTGGTCCAAATATTGATGAGGCAAAATTTAATGATGCTTTAAATAAGGTATTTGAAGCTCATCCATATTTATTTACTATTTTATTCCAGGATGAGAATGGCTCTATTTATAAAAAAATTGAAAAAGAAAAAATAAATATTAAGGTTGAAAATGTAGATAACACTGATTTTAAGCCTTATTATTTTGAAATACTAAATAATCATTTATATCACCTACATTTATATAAATATAAAAATGATTATTATTTCTATTTTGATTTCCATCATATCATTTTTGATGGTACATCAATTAAGTTATTTAGTGATGAATTAGTAAATGCTTATGAAGGTAAAAAGCTTGATAAAGAATCATATGATGGAAATTTATTTTCATTAGATGAAGAAAAAGCATTGAAAACTAAAGAATATGATAAAGCTAAAGATTATTATGAAAAATTAATTGTAGATACTGATGTTGATTCAACAATAGTATTTGATAAAAATGATGGTAAAGTAGAGTATAAAAACTATATAACTAAGCTTAAAATCAAAGATTCTGATATTAAAAAATTAACTCATAAACTTAATATTAAAACATCATCATTCCATTTAGCAGCATTTTCATATTTGTTATCTAAAATTAATAATGATGATAAAGCGTTATTCTTAACAGTTAATAATGGTAGAAATGAGAAATTAAATAATAGTGTTGGTATGTATGTTAAAACATATCCATTCTATTTGGAATATAAAGAAACAATCAAAGATTATTTAACAATCGCAAATGAAGAACAAATAAATAGTGTTAAAAATTTATTATATCCATTTAGTTCAATTGTTAAGGATTTAGGTATAAATGCTAATATCATTTTTGCATACCAAGGTGATTATTTTTATAAAACTAATTTCAATAATAAAGAATTATATATAAATCCAATTGAAAGAGTAGATGGTAAAGAAAATATTAGTATTGAGCTTCATAGAGATAACGGAGAATATATTATTTGGGTTGAATATAGATCTGATTTATATGAAGATATTACAATAGAAAAATTAGTATCTTTATTTGATAAGGTTGAATCAGAATTCTTAATTAAGAATAAATTAGATGATATTAATCTAATTACTGATGAAGAATCAAAATTATTAGATAAATTCAATAATATTGATCCATCATATATTGATTATAATAATACAATCTTAGATTCTTTTAGAATTGCTTCAAAAAAATATCCAGAGAATTATGCAGTAGTATTTAAAGATAAAAAATACACATATAAAGAAGTAGATATTTTAAGTAATAAATTAGGAAATGAACTAATTTCTTTTGGTATTAAAAAAGAAGATGTAGTTTCTATTTTAATTAAAAAGAGTGAATATATTGTTATTGCATCACTTGGTGTAATTAAATCAGGTGCTGGATATCAACCACTAGATCCTACTTATCCAGAAGAAAGATTAAATTTCATGGTAAAGGATTCCAGTGCCAAAGTTTTAATACTTGATAGAGATTTAGATGGTATTATTGATTTTAAAGGTAAGAAAATATATACAGATGAAATTAATAATTTAAAAAATGATAAAGATACTAATATTAAATTAAATCCAACTGATTTATTTATTATGTTATATACATCAGGCTCTACAGGTCTTCCTAAGGGTGTTATGCTTGATCATATGAATATTAATACATTCGTAGAATTTTATAAAAAAGCATATGATGTTACACCTGAATCAAGAATGGCTGCCTATGCTTCATATGGATTTGACGCTGATATGATGGATTTATATCCAGCTTTAGCTAGTGGTGCCTGTGTTTATGTTATACCTGAAGAATTAAGATTAGATTTAGTTAAATTAGGAGAATTTTATAATGATAATAAAATTACTCATAGCTTAATTACTACACAAGTAGGTCGTCAATTCGCTTCTGAAATTGAAGTTAAATATTTAAAGCATTTCTTTGTTGGTGGAGAAAAGCTAGTTCCAATCGCACCACCAAAGAATTATGTATTCCATAATGTTTATGGTCCAACTGAAGGTACTGTATTCTGTACAGATAAAATAGTTGATAAATTATATTTTAGAGTACCAATTGGTGAAAATCTAAATACATATAAATTCTATGTATTAGATAAAAATATGAAACGTCTACCTACATTAGTAACTGGTGAATTATATATATCTGGTCCACAAGTTGGTAGAGGCTATTTAAATAGAGAAAAAGAAAATAAAGAAGCTTTCTTAACAAATCCATTTGAAAAGGATCCATTATTTAAGAAATTATATAAAACTGGAGATATAGTAAGATTATTACCAAATGGTGAAGTTGATTTCATTGGTAGAAAAGATGGTCAAGTTAAGATTAGAGGATTTAGAGTTGAATTAACAGAAGTAGAAAAGATTATTAGAGAATATCCAGGTATTAATGACGCGACTGTTAAAGATTTTACAGATCCAGCAGGTGTTAAATTTATTTGTGCATATATCGTTTCAGATAAAGAAATTGATATTGCTGATTTAAATAAATTTATTGGCTCTAAAAAGCCACCTTATATGATTCCTGCATATACACTACAAATAGATAAAATACCTCTAAATCAAAATCAAAAGGTTAATAAAAAGGCCTTACCTTTACCTGAATTAAAGGTAGAAGAAAAGGTGATGCCAGAAAATGAATTAGAACAAGAAGTATTTGATATTATTAAAGATGTTTTAGGACATGAATCATTTGGTGTTACAACAAACCTTTATGAGGCTGGATTAACATCAGTTTCATCAATAAGATTAACTATATTATTATCTAAAAAATTTAATTGCAATGTTTCTAATGATGATTTAATTTCTAATCCTACTATTAGAGATTTAATTAAAGCCTTAGGTAATAAAGAAGAAGATAATATCACATTTGATATTTTAGATGAATATCCAATAACAAAAACTCAAGAAGGTATCTTCGTTGAATCTGTATCTATCCCAGATTCTACAACTTATAATATTCCATATTTATTTAAGTTATCTAATAAAATTGATTTAAATAAATTAAAAGATTCAATTATTAAAACAATTAATAATCATCCATATTTAAAAACTAATTTATATATGAATGATGATGGAGATATTAAAGCAAAAAGAGAAAATAAAGAAGCTAAAGTATCTATAATAAATATTGATAAGCTAGATAAATCTAAATTATCAATATTTATGATGGAGATATTAAAGCAAAAAGAGAAAATAAAGAAGCTAAAGTATCTATAAT
>CAMJOZ010000036.1 GCA_946407635.1 uncultured Caryophanales bacterium | reverse complement strand
GATGATTTCTACTACAACAAGTAAAAAAATTAAAAACTTAATATTATTTGTTGCAGGAATATTAATCATTTTATTACTGATTACTTTAATAGGAGTTATCAATAATAATTCTATTGTGTTTCCGTCTGTTTTAGATATATTTGGATCATTCTTTAAATTGTTAGGTGATGGGAATACATATAAATATATTGGTATTACTATTTTAGATTTTGTTATTGTTCTTATAGCATCGTCTATAGTAGGAATTGGATTTGGTATTTTAAGTGGGTTTAATGATATTTCTCAAGGAATATTGAAACCATTTATGATTGTTGCGAGAAGTATGCCTATGGTAATTATCATTGTTATTATTATGCTAACAATACCAAATGACAATTACAGATATGTTCCTATTGTATCAACCACTATTGCTTTAATACCTATATTATATGAGGCAGTTAGTGAAGGAATTAGAAGAATTGATTCAACATATAATGATGTATGGAGATTAAATAGTAATTTAAATTCAAAGGTTATTATGAATGTACATTTACCATTAATCTCTGGATATTTAAAACAATCATTTGTTAATGCGATAGGCTTAGGTATTAAGATGATTGTAACAACAGAATTCATTGCTGGAGTAAGAAATACATTAGGTGTTGCTATATTTGATGCTAAAACACAGGTTGAATATTCAGAAATATATGCATATGGTTTATTAATAGTTATAATTATTACTATTTTTGAACTTATTCCAATGCTTGTTTCATACATATATAAATGTATGACCTTAAAACAAAAAGAAGAAAAAATACAAAAAAACTGAAATAGACATGAATAGTGTCTATTTTTCTTTTATAATGGTGCTATATTATAGATAAAGCTAGAAAAGGAGATTGTTTAATATGCCAAAAAAATTAAATGTTAGTATCAAAGATAAGAATACATTAGTATTAGAAGAGGATGGATCTAAAGGAGATCTAATTGATTTATTAGAACTTGATAAGGTTGATAAGGATTCATTAATTGAAACTTTAAATTTAGAAAAAGATAATTTATATAAAGAAAAGCTTCAAGAAGAAAGAAAAAGAATTGAAGAAGAACAAAAATATAAAGAACAAGCTAGAATTAATGATTATGAAACTAAAATTAATAATCTAAATAATTCATTAGAAAAAGCAAAACAAGAAAATGAAACTAATTTAAAGCTAAAAGAAGCTGAATTAAATAAGCAAAATGAATCTAAAATAAATGATTTAAAATTACAAATATTAGATTTAAAAAATAAGCTTGATAATGTTACTAATAATAAAGATAGAGATATTAAAGAAGCTGTAAATAGTAAAGAAATAGAAATAATAAATCTTAAAAATGATATTGAAAATAAAAAGAATCAAGCAGAGCTTGAAAAAAATAACATAAAGAATCAATATGAAATATTATTAAAAGAAAAGAATGATCAAATTGATTATTATAAAGATTTAAAGGCTAGAATGTCTACTAAGCTTGTTGGTGAAACATTAGAACAACATTGTCAAATTGAATTTGAAAAATTAAGAGCGACTGCCTTTAAAAATGCATATTTTGAAAAGGATAATGATTCAAGAACAGGTTCTAAGGGTGATTTCATTTATCGTGAGAATGACGAAAATGGTGTAGAAATTATTTCTATTATGTTTGAAATGAAAAACCAAAATGATGAGACTGCAACTAAGCATAAAAATGAAGATTTCTTTGCTGAGCTTGATAAGGATAGAAAAGAAAAGAAATGTGAATATGCTGTATTAGTATCAATGCTTGAAGCTGAAAGTGAATTATATAATCAAGGAATAGTTGATGTTTCTCATAGATATGAAAAAATGTATGTTGTTAGACCACAATTATTTATTCCAATTATTACTATTTTAAGAAATGCTGCTTTAAATAGTATGGCATATAAGGATGAATTACAATTAGTAAGAAATCAAAACATTGATATTACTAATTTTGAAACATCATTATTAGATTTTAAAACGGCATTCTCTAGAAATTATGACCTTGCCAGCAAGCAATTTAATACTGCTATTGAAGAAATAGATAAGACTATTGATCACCTTCAAAAGGTTAAGGCATCATTATTAGGTTCTGAAAGGAACTTAAGATTAGCTAATGATAAGGCTGGAGATTTATCTATAAAGAAGCTAACTAAGAATAATCCTACAATGAAAGCTAGATTTGAAGCTTTAAAAGAAAATGATAACTAATAATAAAAAAACAAATTATAATTATTTGTCTCTTGAATTAGAAAAATAAAAAAACCGTGTTATAATGAATTAATAATACTTATAGAAAGAGGACAATTAATATGATTAAAGATGAGTTTTATACACTATCTAATGGTGTAAAGATACCTAAGATTGCTTTCGGAACTTGGCAAGTTAAACCAGGTGAAGAAGCTTATAATTCAGTTGCTATGGCTTTAAAGAATGGTTATAGACATATTGATACAGCTTTAGCTTACGAAAATGAAGAATCAGTAGGACAAGCTATTAAAGATTCTAAAATTAAAAGAGAAGAATTATTTATTACTACTAAGCTTCCATCTCATATTAAAGGCTATAAGGATACAGTTGATGCATTTAATCTTTCTTTAAAGAATTTAGATTGTGGATATTTAGATTTATATTTAATTCACGCTCCATGGCCATGGAGTAATGTAGGACAAGATTGTGTTGAAGGTAATATTGAATCTTGGCGTGCAATGATTGATTTATATAATCAAGGATTAATTAAAGCAATTGGTGTATCTAATTTTAGAGAATCTGATATTAAACCATTAATTGACGCAACTGGATTTACTCCTCATGTAGATCAAATTAGATTCTTTATTGGTAATACACAAGAACAACTATATAATTATTGCGTTAAAAATAATATCTTAATTGAAGCTTATTCACCTTTAGCTACAGGTAATATTTTAAAAAATGAGATAATTCAAAAAATTGCAGATAAGCACAATGTTACACCTGCAAAGGTAGCTTTAAGATATTGTTTAGAAAGAAAGACATTACCTTTACCTAAATCAACTCATGAAGAAAGAATTATTGCTAATTTAGAATTAGATTTTAGGCTAGATGATGAAGATATGAAAGAATTAGCTTTAGTTCATGATTCAAATTTAGATAGACCATATAGAAGTTAATAGATTATTTAAAAAAATTAAGATGCCAACACTTTGATGTGTTGGTATTTTTTAATATATTGTCCGTTTTTATGTGCATACCTATTGATAGAATAATATTGAAAGAGGGTATTACATATGAATGATAATAAAATAAATATTAATGATTTATGGGATAACCTATTTAATGAATTACTTGAATTAGATTGTTTTGGTTTATCTAGTAATAATCATGAATTATATAGGAATATAAGTAAAATATATCAAATATCAAAGATATTGGATATAGTTGATAGTGAAAATGATATAAAAATAAAATACTATCAAAAAGAAGAAGTTGATAATTTAATAAAACAAATTGAGGTTAAATTCAATTTAAAATATGAATTCGTTGAAGATGAA
This sequence comes from uncultured Caryophanales bacterium, assembly GCA_946407635.1. Lineage (GTDB taxonomy): Bacteria > Bacillota_I > Bacilli_A > Acholeplasmatales > Anaeroplasmataceae > Anaeroplasma. The sequence goes on along the minus strand of CAMJOZ010000036.1, from coordinate 10,931 downwards.
AAGAATTATAATTGGAAATGTGAATTAAGAATTTACAAACAGAAATTTATTTTATCTAAATTAAATAATGTATTATATTGGAAAGATGACGATCATCTTAATAATAGTAAATTAATTCAATCAAACGAAGAAGCATTTGGTATGGTAGACAACTGGCTATTAACATCTTATGGCAATCAAGGCTTCAATGAAGCACTAAATAGAATATCTGATGAAATATATAGAATTGAAACTGAAATAAAAAATCCAAAATATAATTTTAGATTTAAAAGAAATTATAAAAGATTAGTTAATATAGCACATAACTTAAATATATATATTGACGATATAATAGAATATCAAATGGTTGAAACAGAAGATATAATTTTAAAATTAGAAAAAGAATTTGATGTCCGTTTTTGTAGAAATGATGAAAATCAAAAATATGTATGGGAATATATTAAAAATAATAATTCTTTCAAAATAATATATGATAAATTTTTATCTGTTGTTCAGTTAAAGAAAACAAGCTATGTGAGTAATAAAGATGAAAAAATTGAAAAATATGAATATATAGATAATTTGTTTGCAATAGAAATGGAATTTAGAAGCTGGTTATACGATCTTAATGCTTTCATGCTCTAATATATTAAAAAATAATCGCCAACAATCAAGTGTTGGCGATTTATCTTTTTTATTCAATTATTTCTCTTTGACTTTCATTAAATTGAGAATTATATAGTGATGCATAGAAACCATTTTGTTTCATTAATTCATTATGATTTCCTTGCTCAACTATATTACCATCCTTTAATACTAAAATTAAATCAGCGTTTTTAATAGTTGATAATCTATGTGCTATAACAAAAGAAGTACGATTCTTTGTTAAATTATCCATAGCTTCTTGTATTAATATTTCAGTTCTTGTATCAACATTAGATGTTGCCTCATCAAGAATAAGAAGAGGATTATCAGAAACAAATGCTCTTGCGATTGTTATTAATTGCTTTTGACCTTGTGATAATGATGAATCACCTTGAATTACTGTATCTACACCTTTTTCAAGTGATTTAATATAATGTGTTAAAGATGCTTCATCGATGGCTTTATTCAAATCTTCATCAGTTACATTTTCTTTTGAATAAACGATATTTTCTCTAATTGTTCCATCAAATATCCAAGAATCCTGTAAAACCATACCGAATATATCTCTTATTTCTTTTCTAGACATATCTTTAATTGATATACCATCTATTTTGATATCACCACTATTTATTTCATAAAATCTCATTAATAAATTAACTAATGTTGTTTTACCAGCTCCTGTAGGTCCGACTATCGCAACTTTCATTCCTGGTTCTATTTTACAGCTAAAGTTGTGGATTATTATCTTATCTTCTTTATATCCAAAATGAACATTTTCAAATTCAACGCTACCTTTAACCTTGTTGAAATCTTTAGATAGAAGAAATCTTTCTTTATTATCTTCATTTATTTCTTCATCTTCATCTAATATTTCAAATACACGAGATGCCGCAGCGGCACTCATCTGAACTGTATTCATTGATTGAGCTATTTCTGATAAAGGTGATTGGAATAAATTTACATAAATTAAGAATGCAGTAATTGTTCCTAAAGTAATACCACCATCATTTGCCATAATTAAACCACCAACGATACATACAGCTGCGTATGCAAAGTATGATATAAATGTTGATATTGGTTGCATCATACCACCAAATATTTGGGCTTTAATCATAGTTTTATGTAAATTTTCATTTTCATTATCAAATGGAACTCGTCTTTTTTCTTCTGCCCCAAATAATTTTATTACAATCGCGCCTGTATAATTTTCTTGAACTATACCATTTACAACACCTGTGATTTTTTGACGCTTTTTAAATTGAGGTATTGCAAGCTTTGTAATGAAGGCAATCATTAATAACATTAATGGTAACGATGCTATAACTGTTAATGACATTATCCAGTTTGTTATAAACATCGCGATTAAAACACCAATAATCATAGTTACAGAACGAAGAAGTGATGTTATTGATTGGTTTAAGCCTTGAGTTATTGTATCAACATCATTTGTTACTCTTGATAATGTATCACCATATGGATGTGTATCAAAATAACTAAGTGGCATTCTATTAATTTTATTAGATATTTCAGATCTTAATCTTTTACCATAATCTTGAGTAATTCTATTCATAATTAATCCAGATATTAATCCAGCGATTATATTAATTGAATAGAAGATGATTAATATTGTTGCAATTTCCCAAATATAATCCATATCTATTTCAAGTCCAGATTTTGGGAATGACATTTCATTTGTTAAATCTGATAAATATTGTGGAGCTAAAATAGAAACAACTACGCTTCCTATAGTAAATATCATTGAAATTAAGATAAATACATAATATCTTTTGATTGATTTTAATAATTGAGAGATTGCTCCCTTATTGATTTTCTTTTTATTATTCATGTAAACCAAGCTCCTCTCTAGAAAGTTGTGAAAGAGCTATTTCGCGGTATACTGGATTATCAAGTAATTCCTTATGCTTACCCATACCAACAATTTTTCCATTATCTAATACGATAATTTTGTCGGCATCCATAATAGTTCCTATTCTTTGAGCAACTATTATTTTAGTAGAAGAAGAATCAAGCTCATTTAAATTACTTCTTAACTTTTTATCTGTTTTATAATCAAGTGCTGAAAAAGAATCATCAAATACGTATATTTCAGGCTTTAAATAAACACATCTTGCAATACATAGTCTTTGTCTTTGTCCGCCTGATACATTCTTTCCTGATTCAGATATTTTATATTCATATTTTTCATCAAGATTATCTATGAATTCGTCACAACAAGCAATTTTAGCTGAATATTCAACTAATTCCATATTTGGCTCTTGATCAGAAAAAGCTATATTATCTTTAATTGTTCCATTAAATAAGAATCCTTTTTGAGGAACAAATCCTATTTTAGATCTTAAATTCTTAATATCTAATTCTTTAACATTTACACCATCAACTAATACTTCACCATCAGTCGCGTCATATAGTCTTGATATTAAATTAACTAAAGAAGTTTTACCGCTTGATGTCGCACCAATAATCGCTAATGTTTCACCTTTGTTGATCTTAAAATTAATATTTTCAATAACATAATCTTCACCATTAGGATATTTAAATGAAACATTTTTGAATTCAACTGTTCCTTGATCTATAAAATCTTTAGGATTTTTAGGATTTGTAATACTTGGTTTTGTTTCTAAAACCTCATTAATACGATTAGCTGCGACTAAAGCTCTTGGCCATAATATAAATAACATCATTAACATTAAGAATGACATAACTAATTGTGTTCCTAGCATAACAAATGCTGTGACAGTAGAATAATTAATATCACCTTTATTTATTAATTTTGCTCCTATTATATACATAGCTAAAGATAAAGCATTCATTACTAACATAATAAATGGACTTAATATAGTCATAGCTCTACCTGTAAATAATTGAGTTTTAGTGAAAGTAGTATTAGCTTTTTCAAATTTATTTTCTTGATAATCTTCAGCGTTATAGGCTCTTATAATTCTAATACCAATAAGATTATCTCTTGTAACACCATTTAAATTATCAGTTAATTTTTGCATAATCTTAAATTTAGGTAATGCAAAAATCATTAAGAATCCAATAACAACGATTAATGCTAATATCGCAACAACTGTAGACATTGTTAATTCAAAGCTTGTTGCTTGAATTTTTAATATTGCCCAAACTATAGTTACAGGAACCTGAAATATCATTCTCATTGTTAATAAATTGGCAAACTGGATATGTTGAATATCATTTGTTGTTCTAGTAACAAGTGATGCTGTTTGGAATTTATCAATTTCTTCTAATGAGAATTCATTAATTTTTGTATATAAATCTTTTCTAATTTTTGTTGATAAATCAGCTGCGACTATAGATGCGAATATTGCGATTATAGCTTGAATAACCATAGTAGAAGCAGCAAGTATTAACATCATTCCACCATTGAACCAAATATCACCTTGTGATGCGTCCGCGATAGATATAACTAAATCTTTAGCCTCACCATACATATCAGCGGATGCTTTAATTCCTTCCCAACCGATATTATCAACTAAAGCTTTAACCTGATCTCCAAACATTGGTATTGATTCAGGGTTATTATGATAATTAATATATGTTATAGCTTTAACAATACCACCAACATAATCAACTAAGGTCATTGTACAATAAACCTGAAGAACAGTTAGTCCTAATATTAATATAACAAATAATATATCTATTTTGCTTAATTTTCTATAAAGCTTAAGCATTTATATCACATCCTTCAAATTCAAAAATATTCTTAGCCATTTTTTCAAATATATTGATGAAGGATTCTAATTCATCATCTGATAATCCTTTTATTATATTTTCTAAGAATTTATCTCGACATTTCTTTTCTTTATCTAGCTTTTCTTCACCAATGTTTGTTAATTTAATATAGGTTTTTCTTTTATCATTATCATCATTATTTCTTTCTATATAGCCTTTGTTCTCTAAAGTATTTAAGGCTCTAGCAATTCTAGCAGTAGTGATGTTTAATTTTTTAGCTAAACCTGATGGTGTGTTATTACCATCCTTTATTTCAAACATAATAACAAATAATCCTCTAAAATCATTATCTGTCCTAGTCATAATTTTTTTACCATGACTAGTTTTTAATATTTCAAATAATCTATCATAAAATTCTTTATGAGTCATTTTATTTCCTCCTTTTGCTAACACTGTTAGATATTAACACTGTTAGTATTTTAAGGCAAAGATAATTCAATGTCAATATTTTTGTTTTATGTGTTGACAAATATTTTTTTATGGTTTATTATATAAATAGATTGCATACAATTAAATTTAGTGCAATCAAAAAAGAAGAGGTATAAATATGGAAAATAATAAAAGAAGTGTTTATGATTTTGAAGTTTTAAATAGAAAAAAAGAAAATGTATCTTTAAAAAATTATGAAGGTAAGGTATTATTAATAATAAATTCAGCGACAGGATGTGGATTTACTCCTCAATATGATGAGCTTGAAGCATTATATCAAGAATTAAATGAAAAAGGATTTGAAATTTTAGATTTCCCTTGTAATCAATTCAAAGAACAAGCTCCTGGTACAGATGAAGAAATACATCAATTCTGTCAAATGAAATTTAATGTTAAGTTCCCAATGTTCTCGAAGATAGAAGTAAATGGTGAAAATGCTAGTCCTTTATTTAAATATTTAGAGGAAGAAGCTCCATATGTTAAACCTAGAGGATTAAAAAATGGATCTGTTATGAATTTATTAGAAAAGTTCAGTAACACTAAGGGTACTAACGAAATTAGATGGAACTTTACTAAATTCTTAGTTGATAGAAATGGTAATGTTGTTAAAAGATTTGAACCAGTTATCAAAATGAAGAAGATAAAGGAAGAAATCTTAAAATTATTATAATAGAGGTTATTGTTGTCTTATGGATAAGTACGATTCTTTAAAAATTGAAAATCAAATATGTTTCCCACTTTATGCATGTAGTAAGGAGATAATTAGAATGTATAAGCCATTCTTAGATGAGCTTGATCTAACTTATACTCAGTATATTACTATGATGATATTATGGGATAAAGGAAGTTTAAATGTTAAAGAATTGGGAGAACAAATCTATTTAGATTCTGGTACATTAACACCACTACTTAAAAAGCTTGAGACAAAAGGCTATATTACTAGAGAACGTCTTAAGACTGATGAAAGAGTGTTAATTGTTAAAATCACTGATTTAGGATTAAAGCTAAGGGAGAAAGCTTTAATTGTTCCTCAAGGTATGGCATCTTGTGTTAGATTAAACCCTGAGGAGGCAAAAACTTTATATACTCTCCTATATAAAGTTTTAGGTAAGTCTCCAAAATAGTTTTTATTTTTATATGATTAAAATTAGCGACAATCGCTAATTTTTTTCTTTAATAACAGTTTAAAATACTTTATAATTAAAAAAAGGCGGTAATTGTTATGGAAAAGATGATTGAAAGAATAGATACACTTGAAATAAAAATGAGAGAAGTAATCAGTAAAGATTCTCAAATATTAGATCAATTAACTGATTTATTTTCAGATATAGAAATAGAAGATGACCAATTTGTAGATTTTTCTATTAGGACATTATTAGAATTTTATTCTACACTTTTTGTTACCAAAATCGAATCAGAAATATTTGATAAGGCAAAATCACATGAAGAAGCTGGTAATTATAAAGAATTTATCAATGAATTAATGGATTTATATTCTGTTTTATATATAACATTAAATGTTACATGTAAGGATCTGAAAGGATTATATAGAAAAATAAATATCCCTCTATCTTATCCTTTACCATTAACTGTTTCAACTATACTTGCTTCAATAAATGTAAAAAATAATTATAGTGTTGAATTAATTGATTCAGAAGATACATCATTTAAATTTATTGATGATGAAGAAGAAAATGATACATTATTAAATATATCTAATTATCCAACAACAATTCTTTCTGTTATGCAAAAGGCTAAGCTAATTTATGGTGTTAAAGAAAAATGGGAATTTGAGATTCTCGCTGGAAAAATTTTTGAAGATATCGATGCCGATGGTGATGCTAAAATAATTAAAGCTGATGGTGCTGGTATTTTTGAAGAACAGAAGAAAGAATTAATAGATGCTTTAAATGGTAAAAATGATGAATTATTTAAAATATTTAATGATGTTAATTTAGATAAATTAAATGATGATTTATTTAATAAATCAGTAGAAATATTTAATAGATATGTAGAAAATTAAAATGCGGGAATTTCCCGCATTTTTTACATATTATCAATTTCTTTTTTTAATTCATCGATAATTTCATTTTCTTTAATTTTTCTAATAGGCTTTCCCTTTTTAAATATTAATGCTTCACCCTTGCCACCAGCAATACCGATATCAGCCTCACGAGCTTCCCCTGGTCCATTAACAATACATCCCATTACAGCAACATGAATATTTTTATTAACCTTATATAAATATTCTTCAACTTTTTTTGCGATTGGGATTAAATCAATTTGAGTTCTACCACATGTAGGACAAGAAGTAAGTGTTGGGATATCATTTTTAAGCTTTAATTCTTTTAAAATATCTTTGGCAGCCATCACTTCAAATTTTGGATCATCTGTTAATGATACTCTAATTGTATTACCAATTCCTAATGATAATATTCTATCTAAACCAATTGATGATGTTATTAATCCCTTAAAAGAAGTACCTGACTCAGTTATACCAACATGAAGTGGATAAGGAAATGTCTCAGATGCTAGTTTATATGCTTCATAAGCTAAATCTATATTAGAAGCTTTAATAGATAAAACAATATCATGGAAATCTAATTCCTCTAATATATCTATATGACGCTTCGCAGCGATTATCATATTTTTTGCATTCAATTCTAAATCAGATGGTAAAGAACCAGAATTAACACCAATTCTAATTGGTATTTGTTTTTCTTTACATAGCTTTACTATTTCAACGATTTTATTTTTATCTTTAATATTACCTGGATTTAATCTAATCTTATCAACACCTTCGTTGATAGCGATTATCGCAAGCTCTGGATCAAAATGAATATCCGCTACCAAAGGTATATGAATACCTTCTTTTATTTTATGGATAGAATAAGCATCTTCCTTATCTAATACAGCGACTCTTATAATATCGCAGCCTAATTCTTCAAGTTCATTTATTTGTTTTATAGTTCCTAATACATCTTTAGTTTTAGTATTTGTCATGCTTTGAATTAGGATAGGATTATCTCCACCAATATATTTATCTTTTATCTTTACAACTCTTGTTTGATTTCTTAAAAACATAACCATCACCAACTTAATTATACTATTTTTAATTAAATATTAAAGTTTTTAATTTTTCTCAAAAAAATGCCTCAAAAATGAGGTTTTTTTTATTTTTAGAAGAAATTTTAATGAAAATAAAAAAAATTTACAAATTTTTGATACTTTCTTTCTATTATTTAATGAATATAAAAAAAAGGAGGAAGGATTTTGAAAAAAATAACATTATTATTTTTCTTATTTATATCTTTAATATTTCTATTAAGTATTAATGTTTTAGGTGAAAATATAACATTTAATACATTAGAATTATCAGGTGATATTGATATTTCAAATTTCTTAAATCATATCAAAAATGGTTCGTTTAAATTAGATTATGAATTAGATTGTTATGATTTTAATCATAATTTTATTTCTAATAATGATTTATATTTAACATTTAATATTTTTGATAATAAATTATCATCATTTGAAATATCAATTGATAATAAAAAATTATATAAATCAGAAAAAATAAATCAAAAAGAAAGAATCATTTTATATGATGAAGAATATTTAGAATATAAGATTAAGGATAAAAAAACTATATTTAAAATATATGAAGGTGATTCATATTTATCTTATAAGAATTTATATGATGAATATATTTTAAATCTAGATTTGTCTTTTATTAATTATGAAATATATCAAAAGATTGAGCCAATACATCTATATTTAAATAAGAATAATAATGCCAATTTAAATGAAATAGTTAATCATTTAAATACATATGATTTATATAACAATAAGGTTATCCTAGATGATAATTTAGTAGATATTAATGATTTAAATGAGATTGAATTAATAAAGAATTTAAACGATTATAAGCTAATATCTAAATTATATATAAATTATTTGGATGATTTAAATTTTAATTCTATCAAAACATCCTATTACAATCATTTATTAAAAGAAGATATACTGAATAATTTAAATGTTAATTATCAATATGAAAATATTGATGTTGATAGTGATTATTTTGAGAATCCAGAAATATTAAATGATCATAATTTATATATAACATTACAAAATAATAATATTTATTATTTCATTAAATCAAATATAAATGTTTATGATGATTTAAAGCCCAATATCATTATTGATAATTTAAGAATAAGAATAGATAAAAAGCCATCAATAGATGAAATAAAAGATATGATCAAGATATTTGATAATCATGATGGAATAATAAGTGAATATGATTTTGAAAATCTTGATAATTATAATGATAAATCTGATGTAGGTAATTATAAATTCAAAATTGATACTAAAGATTTATCAAATAATAAATCATCAAAAATATTTAGTTTAACACTAACTTATCCTAGAGATCATAATTTTTATATTACAACCTCAGTTGATAATTTATTAACTGAAGAAATGATAAAAGAAAAATTAATTGAAAGAGGATATTTAGATTCTAATGAAATAATTAAAATAAAAACTAATTATTATGATTCATTTAATAAAGAAGGAGAATATTCATTACTTATAGATTATGGTGATGAAGAATATGAATATAAAATATTAGTTTTAAATAACAAAATCGAAAAGAATGAATTTAGCACAATTTATATAATTTATATTATTTTAGGAATATTAATTATTGGAATAGTTGTTGTGCTTGTAATTATAAAATATAGGAGAAAATAAAATGAAAAAGATAAAGTTAATATTATTAAGTTTAATTAGTATGTTTTTATTATTAATAAACATAAATGTTATGGCAGATAATAATTATTATAATTTAAAATCAGGAAATTATTTAACTAATTTATATGATGAATATTGTTATGGCGCTATGGTCTTTAAAACATGGAATATGTCTAGTTATTATAACGAAATAAGTAATATTTTTTCTGATTGTGAATTAAATTTTATAGAATTTAGTTTTAAGGATTCTTCAAATAAATATGTCTTTAAAATTAAAGTGGTAAATGAAGATGATAATTTTATTCATGAAATATATTTTTTAGATGAACTAGTTAATAAAATATATATTAAAAATAATGGCGTTTCATCAGATAATATTATGCTTAAATTTAATAAAACAATTAATTTTTCAGAATATCAATATAATTCTGATGTAAGTAGTAATTATTCAAGTTATTTAAAAGGAAACATTAGTCGTTTCTTAAAAATAATATTAAAGCCATATTATGAATCAATGGGGTATGATGAAGAAACAAATTATGATAATGAATATTTTTATGTTGATGAATATGAATCAAATAGCTTTGGTAAAACAGGAACCGCATTAAATTATTATTGGAATAAATATGATTTGAATAATTCATTTTATTTATTAAATGAATATACTGATTATGGAATATGTATATTTATTAAAAATGGTATAAGATATAATGCTAAATATTATTTATATGATAAAGAAGAATTCAAATTAAATGATTATAATACAAGCTATAAAAATAAATTAGATAAGAATAATATATTAAATACATATAATCCTAATTATGAAATTGAATCTAAAACAATTGAATCTGAATATTTTAATTCTAATGATTTAGGTAGATTCACATATAAAATAACATTTAATTTAAAAAATAATATTAAGATTGAATCAGCTGGATATATTACTGTTTATGATGATGTTAAACCAATTTTAGAAGGTGAAAATAATATATCTACATTAGAAGGAGAAATATTAACTGAAGAATATATAAAATCACTATTTTATGTATATGATGATTATGATGATGAAATTTCATCAAAATTAGAATTAATTGATTATGATAAAATTGATTTTAATATAGCTGGAGATTATTATATCAAGATTAAAGCATCTGATAATTTTAATAATGAAAGTATAGAAGATATTAAAATATCAGTATTTAAAAAAGCTGAGCCAGATCCAGATCCAATAGAGCCAGAAGATCCTATTGAACCTACTAACCCAACAGAACCAGAAGAACCCACTAATCCTATTGAACCAGAAGAACCCACTAATCCAACAGAACCAGAAGAACCCACTAATCCAACAG
>CAMJOZ010000035.1 GCA_946407635.1 uncultured Caryophanales bacterium | reverse complement strand
TTATTATTTCTTTAAATATTTAGAAATTGATGTTGCTGCAATTGCACCATCAGATATTGCTTTAGATACCTGTAATAAACCACCTATTACATCTCCACCTGCAAAAACACCGTTAATATTTGTCATAAAATCTTTATCTACAACAATATCAGTTTCATTTAGCTCAATACCTAAATGTGAAGCAAGTGAGAAACCAGATTGAGAACCTAGTGCTATAAACATACCATCAATTTCAACCTTAGAATCATCATCAAGGATAACACCTTCAAGCTTTTCATTACCATAAAATTCTTTAATCTTTGAAGTATTTAATTTTACACCTTCAGGTATTTCTACTTCTAATTTTAATCCATTAGTAAAAACAGTAATATCAGGAATCATTTTAGCTAAAACATCTAATTCATGAGCCATAAATAATCCATTACCAATTAAACCAACCTTTTTCTTTCTATAGAAAAAGCCATCACAAGTTGCACAATATGATACACCTTTTCCTTCAAAATCTTTAGCTAAATAGAATTTATTTCTACTCTTACCTAAAGCAAGCATAATTGCTTTACCATGATATGTATCATTCTTACAGCTTACATTAAATTCCATATCATCGTCCATTTCAATATCTAATACTTCATCTGTGATTACAGGAATATCAAATTCTTTAGCTTGAGCAATTCCTTTTTTAGCTAATTCAGATCCAGATAATTTTTCTGCCCCATATAAATTCTCAATCATATGAGCTTTTTCTAAAGCTCCTAAATCTTTTCCGATTATAACAGGATTAAATCCATATCTTTTTAAATAAATACCACATGATATCCCACATGGACCATATCCAATTATTACTACATCATAATTATTCATACGCTTTTATAAACTCCTTTATCAATTTTGATCCACGATAGCCAACTGAAACAGCTTCAAGCTTACCATCATCGAAAAGGCAAAGTGCTGGAATATTACTAATATTATATTTATCACTAATTTCCTTATTTATTTCTATATCACAAGAACCTACTAAATAGCCCATTTGAGCTACTTTTTCTAATTCAGGCTCTAAATATTTACAAGGCATACACCAAGAAGCTTTAAATTCAACTAAAACTAATTTATTATTTATAAAATCATCAAAATTATCTTTAGTTAATTCTAAAACCATTACTTATACTCCTTATGTTTATAATCTAGTTTTGATATATCTATATCATCAATAAAATTTTCACCCTTCATAGTATCAGGCTCATGAGTTATAACTATATCTTTTGGATTCAACTGTTCTGAAGCTAAAAATAACATAATAGCAGCACAATTAGATAAATTTAAACTTCTAATTTTATCTGTTGTAGGTATTCTATAACAATCATCTAAATTATCCTTTAATATATCATAAGCAATACCAGTTGATTCTGCCCCAAATATTAAATAAACATCTTCATCAATTTCTTTAAAATTAATACTAGATGGAGATTTATGTCCATATCTAGTTAAAAAAATATATTTACCTTTATTCTTATTTTTAAAATCATCAAAATCTTCATATACTTCATATTTTAAATATTCAAAATAATCAAGTGAAGATCTTTGAAGATGCTTCTCATCCAAAGAAAAGCCTAAAGGCTTTATCAAATGAAGCTTTGCATTAAATCCAACACAGCTTCTCATTATATTACCTGTATTTTGAGGAATCTCAGGATGATATAAAACTACATTAATTTTCATAATCTCACCAATTTATTCTACTTGTTCACCAGTTAATGTATATTCATCACAATCTAATATTTTAACATTAACTCTTTCACCTAATTCTAAATCTTTTTTACCAGCAACATAAATAACACCATCTATATCATCAGGTGCGTACATATAGTTTCTAGCCATATACATAAAAGATTCTTCATCATAGCCAATAATAAAACAATCATTCAATATTTTATTAATATATTTTTGGTTATTTTCTTTAGCTATTTTATTTTGTAAAGACATAACTCTTTCATATCTTTTATTCTTTTCAACTTCACTAATGATATTTGGATAAGTACAAGCCTTTGTATTTTCTTCTAATGAGAAAGTAAAAGCACCTAGTCTATCAAATTTAATATCATTAACAAAATCTAATAATTCTAAAACATCTTCTTCCTCTTCATAAGGGAAGCCAACAATTAATGTTGTTCTTAATATCGCATCAGGTATTTCTTTTCTAATTTTTTTAAATAAAGTATATAATAATTCTTTATTACTTCTTCTTAGCATTTTAGTTAAGATTTTATCTGATGCATGTTGAACTGGTATATCAAAATAATGCATCATATGATCATCATTTTTAATAAAATCAATTAATTCATCTGTGACAACTTCAGGATATAGATATAATAATCTAATCTTAAAATCACCAGGAATCTTTACTAATTCCTTTAATAAATCAACTAAAGCTAATTTTTTATATAAATCATAACCATATTTAGTAGTATCTTGTGAAATTAAATTAATTTCATATACACCATCATTTACAGCCATCTTTACTTCTTCAACAATATCTTCAATCTTATCTGATTTCAATTTACCTCTAATTAAAGGAATAGCACAAAATGCACATCTATTTAAACAACCATCACTAATTTTAATATATCTATAATAATTAGGTGTTGTATAAATTCTATTTAAAGGTGAAAAAGAATCATTTGATTTAAAATTAGATTTTAAAACATCTTTGATGATGTTTCTAATATTAGAATATTCATCAATAGATATAAATCTATCCACTTCAGGCATAGATTTTTCTAATTCATTTTTATATCTTTGCGATAAGCATCCACAAACAATTAATTTAGAATTATCTTTTTTATAATCAATTAATTCTAAAATAGTATCTATAGCTTCTTTTTTTGCAGATTCTATAAATGCACAAGTATTAACAATAATCAAATCAGCATCTTCTGGTGATTTAATTAAAGTAATATCATCTTTAATTGTTCCTAAAATCATTTCACTATCAACCATATTTTTACTACAGCCTAGTGATACCATATATAACTTCATAACTAACCTCTAGAATACAAATGCTAAGCCAAAGGCTAAAGCTAATGTTAAGAATACAAAGAATAAATTAGTTAATACTCCTTTATTTTTCTTAAAGTAACCAATAATCATAGCTAAAACCATTGGAGATAAGAAAACAATTAATCTATAAGGTAAATCCTTAAGAATTAAAGAAAAATCTTTTTGCATTATAACACAAGCAATCGCACCAAAAGCAATATTAGCAAATGATGCGCATAAAGTAAACGCAACTAATTCCAAGAATGGTAATAATCTAATATTCATTGAAATTCTTTTAACAACTTTATCTAAATTATTTTCAATTTTGTTGTATCTTTCTTCTTGTTTTAAATCAAGCTCATCCATCTTAGATGCGTTTTGATAAAATTCATAATCATTAATTGCATCTTCTCTTTGACCTTTAATAATTACAATTGCTAGACAGAATGCAAACGCAACAGCACCCATAGCTAAAGCAATAATATTATATAAAGATCCTACAGCCTTAATAGAATCCATAACTTTTACAATGTTTGGATTAGTAATATTAAATAAGCTAACGAAATCAATTGATCCCATTAAAATGAAGAATACAGATAATCCTAATAAAATAATTGTCAAAACAACTGATGAAATAATAAATCTAGATAATTTTTTATTTTTCTTTCTAATCTTATCAAAATCACTTGTACTATCTAAATTAACATCGATATCAACTGGCATATCATCAGACACGTCATCAATATCTCCAGTTTTAACTTTATTTTCTCTTACAATTACTTCACCTGTTAAAGGATTAATAGTTTGAACAGGCTCATCAGTATGAGTTGCAAGCTTAATAACTCTACCTTTCATATAATCAGCTGTAATATATGTTTTAGCATATGGCTTATCAGGTGTATAAATTGCTTCATCTAAACCTTTAGCAACTTTAATTAAGCCTTTCTTAAAATAAATTAAGAAATCTTTATAAGAAAAATATAGCTTTCTTGATGTTTCAGCATAGAATTCTAAAGAAATTTTAGTTCCTTCTTTTTTATTTGTTTTTTGTAAAGTTGTTTCATATTCTTTTTTAATTTCATTAAATCTATTTAAAACAATTTTAGCTTTTCCTTTATATTCATATTTATCAAAATTATCATACATCCACCAAAAATATGTATCTGAAATAAGCTTCTTTAACTCGTTTTCATCAACTAAGCTTGATAAATATTTAACTGCATAAAATAAAGGATTATCTTCTTTAGAAACAATAGTCGCAGCCTTTAAACCATATCTTTTACAGAACCATAACATGAAATCATCAGATTTAACTAATTTAGTAGCTCTTCTAAAGCATTCCTCATTACCAATAGCTATTGAAGTTATTTTACTATCTTGTTGTTCTGTAACTTCATAATCCATCATTTCTGTTAAATATAAATAAACAAAATCAGAATTATAATTTCTTTCTGCATAATAAATATCATTAAAGAAATTATTTGTTGGATCTAATCTTTCATATAACTTAGAAATACCATGATCCTTTAAAAATCCAAATAAAATGTTATTTTCTTTATCATTTGGATATTTTTTTAATAATTTAATATATTCTTCAAATGAAACATTTTGTCCATTAATTATAACTTCTTTATTGTCTGACAATTCAAAAATGATAAATGTTAAAGCATTGTTCTTATAAGTTGAATAAGCTATGTAATTAACAATAGTTTTTACTAATTCTTTATTTTTAGATACTTGCTTGATAAATTTAACTAATTTTTTACCATTAGTATAAATATCTTCAACACCTAAATTAAAATTCTCCTTATAAGCCATTGCTAGCTCATTTAAATCAGTATATTCATTTCCATTAAAAATATAAGGTTTCATAATACTGTCCTCCTATAATTCATCACTATCAAGTATTATTGTTACAGGGCCATCATTTAAAAGCTCTATTTTCATATCAGCACCAAAAATACCTTTTTCAACCTTAAAGCTTTTACTTAATTCATCACAGAATAAATCATAATAATTTGAAGCCTTATCAAATTCCATAGCTTCAACAAATGAAGGTCTATTACCTTTTTTTGAATCTGCATATAATGTGAATTGTGATATAGCTAGAATATCTCCATTAACATCTGATAATGATTTATTCATTTTTCCCTCTTCATCTTCAAATATTCTAAGCCCAATAACCTTTTTTAATACCTTATTCATTTCTAAAAGAGTATCACCCTTTTTAAAACCTACAAGTAATAAAAAGCCTTTATCTATTTTCCCAGTGATTTTTCCATCTACTGTACAGCTAGCATATTTGACTCTTTGAACAACTACTCTCATTGATTTTCTCTTTCAATACTATAAATATTTTTTACTTTCTTTAAATTTAATATCATTTTTTCTAATTCAGCTAAATTAGAAGTCATAACCTTTAATTTAACTATAGTTTCAAGCTGAGATTTGGTAATAGCATTAATTGCTAAAATACTCATATTAGAAGCTGAAACTGTATTCATTATTTCAACTAATAAATTCATACTAGATGTAGCTTCTATTCTTATCGCAACTGGATATTTTCTATTAATATTAGATGCCCAGCTTAATTCAATCAATCTTTCCTTTTGGAAGTTTTCTAAATTTTTACAAATTGAATTATGAACAACAATACCATTACCTTTAGTGACATAACCATAAATCTTATCACCAGGGATAGGATTACAGCAGCTACCTAATTTAAGCTGTGGATTAGTTAAACCTTCAACAACAACTCCTGTTTCAGAATTTGTTGTAAGAATTCTCATATTTCTTTCCATCTGACGAGTTAATACCTCATCAGTGATATTTTGATTATCTCCTTGATATTTAGCAACTACAGTTTTAGGACTTAAATTAGATTTAGCAACCTCTAAATATAAATCATCAATTGTATTGATGTTATTTTTAGAAAATGAATCTTTAATAAATTCTTCTGTTAAATCATAATTTAAAATCTTACTATTATGGAATTCTTCATCAACTAATGTCTTACCATGAGCAATTAAAACATCTTTGTTTTGTTTATTTAAAAAACTTTTAATCTTATGCTTAGCATGAGTTGTTTTAGCTATTTTTAACCAGTTTTCACTTGGTCCAAATGAATTCTTATTTGTTTTAATTGAGATAATATCGCCAGTTTGAAGCTCATAATCAAGCGGAACAATATGATTATTAACCATCGCACCAACAGTTTTATTACCAATATTAGTATGAATCTTATATGCAAAATCTATTGGTGTAGCACCTCTTGGTAAATCTATAACCTCACCATTAGGTGTATAAACATAAACATTAGATGATAAAATATCTTCTTTAACAGATTCTACATAATCTTTTGCATCATCTGATTTTTCTTCTTCAGTGAATTTTAATAGATCACCATACCATTTTAATTTTTGAGCAATTTCAAATTGTTCTTTTTCTTTTGAATATTCTACTCCTTCTTTATATGCCCAGTGAGCAGCGATACCTAATTCGGCAATTTTATCCATTTCAAAAGTTCTAATTTGAACCTCAAAAGTAAATCCATCTTGGCTAATTACAGTTGTATGTAAAGATTGATACATATTAGGCTTAGGAACAGCTATATAATCCTTAAACCTTTTTGGAATAGGTGTATAGTGTGAATGAATTAAACCTAATACTTGATAACATTCAGATATTGTATTAACAATAACTCTTATTGCTAAAATATCATAAATATCTTTAAAGTCTTTATTTTGATTAACCATTTTTTTATAGATAGAATAAATATTTTTAATTCTACCCTTAATTTGGTAATCTCTAACATTATTTTCAAATAAAATCTTTTTAATTTCATCAATCGTATGATCAACATTTTGCATACGAACTGTATCATCAGATTTAATATGACCTAATATTTTGTTGTAATATGCAGGATTAACATATTTTAATGACGAATCCTCAAGCTCGGCCTTAATTTTAAACATACCTAGCTTATGAGCTAAAGGAGCATATATTTCAAGAGTCTCTCTTGCAATACGAATTTTCTTTTCCTGTGGCATAGCATCTAAGGTTCTTATATTATGTAATCTATCTGCAAGCTTTACAATGATTACTCTAATATCCTTAGCCATAGCAAGTAACATATGTTGATGGTTTTCTGCTTGTTTATCCTCTAAAGAAACGAACTTTAATTGACCAACCTTAGTAACACCATCTACAATTTCGGCAATATCTTCACCAAATTCTTTAGTTAATTGTTCTAAAGTATAATCTGTATCTTCTACAACATCATGAAGTAGGCCCGCACAAATAGTATCAGGTCCAACATGAAGTTCAGCCAAAATACAGGCAACATTTAATGGATGGATAATATATGGTTCTCCACTTTTTCTCATTTGATCTTTATGAAGTTCGCTCGCTTTATTGTATGCATATTTAATTTTTTCTTGTGATTTTTCATTAAAAATATATGAATCAACAATATTCATTAAATCATCTAATACTAAATAAGGCATATTATCCCTCCTTTCAATAAAATTCTATTTAAGAATTATTCTCCTTCAAATTCAATTAAAGTATTAACTTCATAATCCTTTAATATTTCTCTACCTTTTAAATCAATTAAATCAATAACAAATTCTAATCCTAAAACTTCAGCTCCTAGCTTTTCACATAAATGAGCAGTTGCTAAAGCAGTACCACCAGTTGCTAATAAATCATCAATAATAACAACCTTATCATTCTTTGTTAATGCATCCTCATGGCAGCATAATGTATTAGAACCATATTCTAAATTATAAGATTCATCAATTGTTTTTCTTGGAAGTTTACCAGGCTTTCTAATAGGAACAAAACCAATACCTAACTTTGCAGCAACTGGACAACCAAACATAAAGCCTCTAGCTTCTGGTCCAACTATTTTAGTTGCTCCCTTTGATTTAGCAAATTCAGCTAATTTTTCAATTGTATATTTAAAAGCATCTCCATCTTGTAATAGTGGTGTGATATCTCTAAAAATAATTCCTTTCTTAGGGTAATCAACTATACTTTCAATGTAATCCTTTAAATTCATATTAATACCTCCACAAAAATATAAATAATTATAGCATATTTTCTTTAATAGAAAAAGCCATAAATAGAAAATATTTAACTAATCTATTAATTAATTAATAGAATTTCATGATAATATGCTATAATTTATTTAGAGGTGATTGCTTTGACTCCACTTGCATATAGACTAAGACCAACTAAATTTGAAGATATTATTGGTCAAGACCATTTAGTAGGACCAAAAGGTGTTATCAAAAGATTATTAGATGATAATAAATTCTTTTCAATGATTTTATATGGTCCAGCCGGAACTGGAAAAACATCAATAGCTGAAATAGTTGCCTCATATTTCCCACTTTCTTCTTTTTCTTTTAATGCATCAAGCGATAATAAAGCAAAATTAAAAGAAATATTTGAAAGTACTAAATATCACGATAATACTATTTGTATTATCGATGAAATTCATAGAATGAAAAAAGATGTCCAAGATTTTATGTTACCATTTTTAGAATCAGGTAAAATAATAATCATTGGATTAACAACAGAAAATCCATATCGTTCAATAAATCCAGCTATTAGATCAAGGTGCCATATTTATAGAATGAATGAAATAAAAATGGATGACATTATAAATTTACTTAAAAAAGCAATCATTAAAGAAAACTATAATGATATACCAGATGAAATATTAAAATATATCGCAGTTGCTTCTTCTTGTGAGGTTAGATCAGCACTTAATATGCTTGAAATAATTGAAACACTTGATAAAGAAGATATCAATTTAGAAAACGTTAAACAAATATTAGGTAAAAAATCTTTCCAAATTGATGAAAAAGGTGAATATTATTATGATTGTGCAAGCGCGATGATAAAATCAATTAGAGGTTCAGATCCAGACGCTGCTATTCATTATTTAGCAAGATTACTTGAAACTGAAGATTTAGAATTTATCACAAGAAGATTATTATGTAGTGCATATGAAGATATAGGATTAGGAAATCCTAATTGTGGTCCTAGAGTTTACGCAGCTTGCCAAGCAGCCTTATCTTTAGGTATGCCTGAGGCTAGATTACCACTTGCTTACGCTGTTGTAGATTTAGCTACTTCTCCTAAATCAAATTCAACTTATTTAGCGATAAATGATGCTATAAAAGATTTAGAAAATTTAACATCAATGGAAATTCCACCACACATTTTAAATAAAGAATTAAAAAGTGGAAAATATGAATATAAATATCCTCATGATTATGAAAATGGATATGTAAAACAACAATACTTACCAGATGAATTAATAGATAAAATTTATTATAAGCCTAAGACTACAGGCTCATATGAAAGAAACATAATAGATTTTATGAAAAAATTAAAAGAAACAAAATAAAAAGGCTCAGTTGAGCCTTTTTTGTTATTTAAATAAGCTTGTATCTGTTGAAATTAATACAGGAATTATAATTGGATTTCTTCTAATTTCTTTATATAAATAATGACTTAATTCATTCTTTAAATTAGTCTTATATTCACTCCAATTTATAAATTTAGATTGTAAGAATGTTTCAGAAACCTGATAAAAAATTTCTTTCATTTTATTGATAATTTCTTCATTTTCTTTAGCATAAATAAATCCTTTTGTAATAATTTCAGGACCTAAAATAACTGTTTTAGTTCTTGGATTGATATTTGCAACAATAAGAATTACACCATCTTCTGCAAGTAATTCTCTATCACGCATAACAACATCACCGATATCTTTAAATGCTTTACCATCGATTTGAATTTCGCCACATGGTACATCACCAGTTATACCTACATATTTACCATTTTCAAATGATAAAATATCACCATTATCAGCGATTAATACTCTATCATCCTTATAACCAATACAGTCAGCAACTATTCTTAAAGCATATTGATGACGATATTCACCTATAACAGGAATAATATATTTTGGTTTTAAAATATTAATCATTTCTTTTAATTCTTCTCTATTAGCATCTACATCAGGAAGTAAATTTTGAGAGAATTGTTTAATATTTGAAGTAATATGATAAACAATATCTAAAGTCTTGGCAGCCATTTTTTCAGTACCCAAATAAGGATTAGTTAAAATAACTACTGTATCATCTTTTTCAAGATGAATTAATCTATCGATATTTCTAGCCATTCTTTGTAACATATAATATGGTTCATGGCGTTCACCTGTAATAATAACAATCAAATCATCATCATTATTTTTATTTTTATCATCAATAAATCTTAAATTAACTAATTTTTCTAGAGGTACCTTTAAATAACCCATTGCGATTGCATTTTTAATTAATTTTTGAGTTTTAATACCTAATATAGCAATTCTTTTATTATTTTCTACTGCTATATTACATATTTGTTGAATTCTTAAAATATCAGATGAGAATAATGAAAATATCATTCTATGATTAGATTGAGATATTAAATTAGTTATTCTTAATTTAAATTCAAGAATGGTACCACGAGATTGTTCGTTTGATGCACCTAATGAATCAATAAGTAAAGCTAATACTCCTTCTTTAGAGAAAATAGCTAAAGATCTAAACATATGTGAATAATCAATTTTTGAGTTTTGGTCAAAATTGAAATTTGAAGTATAAATAACATATCCATCAGTTGTTCCAATTGCGACACCTAAAGAATCTGGAATATTATTTGATAATTCAAAGAATCTAATTGTTGTATCGCCAAATTTTAAAACAGTTCTACTAGTTACAGGTTCTAATTCCTCATCCCTATATTCAACTTCATCTTCATCAAGTCTATCCTTTAAAACAGCTAAAGTAAATTTTGATCCATATACCTTTAATTTTTTCTCTCTTATAAGATGTGAAATACCACCAATATGATCATCATGTGCATGTGTTAAAAAGACACATTCTACTCTATTAATATTTTCAACTAAATATGATATATCATTAACAATAACATCAACACCATATTTGTCACTTGTAGGATATTTTAAACCACAGTCCAAGACAAAAATCTTTTCATCAACTTCAACTAAAAATAGATTTTTACCATTTTCTTGTACACCACCAAGGGCAATAAAATTAATTTTACTCATAATAAAAAAACTAAAAACCGAGGTTTTTATCCTCCTTTCCATGAATCGATTCTTCTATGATTATATTATATAATCATTTCTATAAAAATCAAATCTTTTTTTAAATATAAAAAAATAATGATGCCCGAAAGCATCATCACTTTATATTGTTATTTTTTAATTACTTAGCGAAATTGTAAGCATCAACAGTAACAACTAAACCCTTAGTTGCAACAAAGCTATGGTTGCAAAGTTCTTCACCATATTGGCCTTTTTCAACCTTAGTCCATGCCTTACCAGCTAATACCTTAAATTCAACAATTGAACCAACTTCAAATTGCTTAGAAACTACACCATCTTCAACTAATACTGCTTTCTTTGGATCCCATTCACCAAGATTTGAAGTATTACCACAAACATATAATTTCTTTGAATTTGAATTTACTTGAATTTTAACTGTAACCTTTGCCATTTTAATATCCCTCCTACTTTATATATTAAAATACAAAAACAATTATACAACTTTTAGAAAATAATGCAAATAGTTATAATTTATAAATTTAATAATTTTTTTGCATTTAATCCCATTATTTTATTTAAATCATTTTTAGAAATATTTAGTTTATTCATAAAATTAACATATTCTTTTTGTTTAGCCCAAGGCGAATCTGTACCAAATAGAATTTTATCTGCTTGATGTTTATTAATAAAATTAATAACATCATTTTCTTTTAGCATTTCTATTTTTTCATCTTCTTTATAAATATCACCTAATGAGAATGCTGTATCAATATAAAAATCTTTACCTAAAATTTTATCATATACTTCATTCCACATTTTCCAAGAGCCCATATGAGCTAATACAAAAATGCCATTATTTTTTAGTTTAGATTTACAATTTAAAATTCTATCTGGAGATGCTTTTAAATCTGAATCTATACCAATATCTATTCCAGCATGAATAATAACAATTAAACCTAATTCAAAAGCTTTATCGATTATTCTTACATATTTATCATCATCAATATATGTATTTTGATATTCAGGATGTAATTTAATTCCTTTTAATCCTGATTTTTTTATTCTTATTAATTCTTCTTCAAATAAATCATAATCAGGATGCATTCCACCAAATGATAAAACATTTGGATAATTATCATTATCAAAATTAATCTTTATAGCAAAATCATTTATTGATTTTGTTTGTTTTGGTGATGTAACTACAGGTAATACTAATGAATAATCAATTCCTGCTTCTTTAGTCTTTTTTTGTAAATCCATTACAGTTCCATCTGTATTAGCTTTTATTTTTCCATTACCTTCTAATACTTTAATAGCACCAGCTGCTATTTTATCAGGAAAAGCATGTGTATGAAAATCAATTATCATTCACTTGCCTCATTTAAAGATTCATTTGTTTCATGCTTTTCATCTTCTAAAATATGAGGTAATTCTTCTGTAGAAATACCACTATTAATATTTTGATCATTAACTGTAACATTTTCAACAAATGGAGCTTCAGCAATTTCATTTACTTTATTATAACATTTGAAAATATTATCAACATGTTCAGGAGCTTGAGTGAATTTAGAAACAACAGGAACAATAACAAAGCTTAATGCCATTGCTAAAACACCCATATAAATTGAATCTCCCATACTGAACCATAACATATGTTCACTTCTTAATTCAACCTTCGCACCTGTAAAAGAAATGATTAAGCTTAATAAAGCTAATCCTATACCTGTACCAAATGAAGCCCAAACTGAAGCTTTTGTTGTCTTTTTCCAATATAATCCATAAAAGAATGGTCCAATAAAAGCACCAGATATAGCACCCCAAGAAATACCCATTAATGATGCTATATCCTTAGTTAAATTAGCAGGTCCATAAACCTGGAATACTGCTAAACCAGCAGATACAACAATAAATAATAATACAAATGCTCTTAAATAATTCATTTTCTTCTTTTCAGTTAAATTCTTATTAACATCTAATAAATCAAATGTAACAGTCGCAGCACTTGTATGAACTAAACCAGATAAAGTAGACATTGAAGCAGCTAATACCAATACTAAAACTATTGCAATAATTACAGTAGGTAATTGTGCAATCATTTGAGGAATAACAGCTTTTTCATTTGTTTCAACAAATATTCTACCAAAGCCACCTATGAAATAGCATCCACCAGCAACAATTAAAGCAAATACAGTTGAAATCAAAGCACCCTTACCAATTTGCTTTTCATTTTTAATTGAATAGAATTTACCAACCATTTGAGGTAATCCCCAACATCCAAATGACGTTAATAATACAACAAACAATAAATGGACTGGATCTGGACCAAATAATGATGTAAATGCCCATCCTTTTTGAGATAAAGCTTCAAATGATTCCATGAATCCACCATTTAAATTTAAAGCAAATATAACAACTAAAACAATACCAATAAGCATTATTATACCTTGAATGAATGAATTAATAGCCGTAGACATTAATCCACCAATAATTACATAAACACCAGTAATAATAGATATTATTAATACCCATACCCAATAAGGTACAGTTTCAGAGAATGCAGTTTGGAATAAGAAAGATAAACCATTATATAAAGCTGCTGTATATGGTACTAAAAATACAAATATTATAATAGATGAAGCTATTTTTAAAGCCTTAGAATTAAATCTTTTTTGAAAAAAGTCAGGCATTGTAGATGAACCCAAATGTTGAGTCATAATTCTTGTTTTCTTACCTAAAACCTTCCAAGCAAGAAGCGAACCAATAAGTGCATTACCTATACCAATCCAAAATGCTGATACACCGAATGCCCATCCAAATGAACCAGCATATCCGATGAATATAACTGCAGAGAAATAGCTAGTTGCATAAGCGAAGGCTGAAAGCCAAGGGCCAATGCTTCTACCACCTAAAACGAAATCACTTGAATTATTGGCTTTTTTTCTACAATAAAATCCAATATAAAGTGTTGCTGCAAAAAATATAATTATAAATAAAATCTTAACCCACATATAATCCTCTATTCTGTTGTTTGTAATTCAACTAATGATTTTCCACAATATATCTCTCTCAATTTAGGTTTTTCAATTTTACCAGTAGCATTTCTTGGAACCTTTGCAAAAATAATTTTCTTAGGTCTTTTATATCTAGGTAAATCGAAACAGAACTCATTAACTTCATCTTCGGTTAAGCTCATTCCTTCTTTTACCTCGATAATAGCAGCTGTGATTTCACCTAATCTCTTATCAGGTAAACCAATTACTGCAACATCCTTGATTCTATCATGCTTACGTAAATAATCTTCTATTTGAACTGGATAAATATTTTCTCCACCAGTTATAATTACATCTTTCTTTCTATCTACAAGGTAGATAAAGCCATCTTTATCCTTCTTAGCCATATCTCCCGTATATAGCCAGCCATCCTTTAAGATTTCTTCTGTTGCTTTAGGATTTTTATAATATTCAACCATTACACCAGGACCTTTTACAGCAAGTTCACCAACTTCTTCAATACCAACTTCTTTTCCATCCTCGTTGATAATTTTTGCTTCCCATAAATATCCAGGAACACCAATAGCTCCAACATGATCAGTATTTTCTAATCCTAAATGAACACAACCAGGTCCAATTGATTCAGATAAACCATAATTAGTATCATATTTATGATTAGGGAATACCTTTAACCATCTTGCAACAAGTGATGGTGGAACAGGTTGAGCACCTATATGCATCAATCTCCATTGATCTAATTTATAATTTTCTAATTTTAAGTCACCACGGTCAATTGAATCTAAAATATCTTGAGCCCAAGGAACTAATAACCAAACAATTGTACAACCCTCA
>CAMJOZ010000034.1 GCA_946407635.1 uncultured Caryophanales bacterium | reverse complement strand
AGTAAGGATGAATTACAACATAGATATGGTATTTTATCTGATGCGATAGATACACAAACTAAAATAGAAATAGAATATTTATCATCAAAGGGGTCTATTAATACTCATACAATTCATCCTTATAAGATGTTTTTATATAATGGTGGATGGTTTGTTTTAGGGTTTAATGAAACTGTTGGTAGTGTAGGATATTTTAAGTTAAATAGAATTAATTCTTTATATAAAACTAGATCACATTTTACTATTTTAAAAACATTTGATGAAAAAGATTATTTAGATGATTTTGGAATGAAGAAGAATGGAGATTATTATTCTATAGAATTAGAATTTGAAGGATTAGAAACAGCTTTAAGCGAAAGAATCTATGGTAAGAACCAAAAAATCACAGAAATAGATTCTAACCATATTAAATTTAGCTGTGATATGCAAAATAAGGATATGATTTTATCATTTGTATTATCATTTGGTAATAAATGTAAGGTTTTATCACCTGATTGGCTAAGAGATATGGTAAAAGAAAGTTTATGGAATAATTTGAATCAATATGAATGATATAGAGACAATATTTATAGATTTTAATGGAACAATTTTAGATGATGTTGATTTATGCTTGGGATTATTAAATATGTTATTAGAATCTCAAAATAAAAGATTATTAGATTTAGATGAGTATAAGCATGTATTTAAATTCCCTATAAAGGATTATTATAGTGATGCTGGATTAGATTTTAAGATTGAATCTTATGAATCAATGGCTCATAAATTTATAGATAAATATAGCTTATTTAGTTTGGATTGTAAATTATATGATGGTGTTATTGAAACATTAAAATATATTAAAAAAAAGAAAATAAGGTGTGTTTTATTATCAGCGAGTGAAATCCATAATTTAATGACACAGCTTAATCATTTTAAAATAACTGATTATTTTGATGATATTTTAGGTAATAGTGATATTTATGCAGTATCTAAAGAAACTATAGCCTTAAATTATATTAAATTTAAAAATATAGATATCAATAAGGCTATTATAGTTGGTGATACACTTCATGATTATGAAGTATCAAAAGCCATTAATGTTAAACCATATTTAGTTTCTTGTGGCCATCAGGCAGAAGATGTTATATCTAAAAGTGATGCGGTTATAATTAAATCACTAAAAGATATCATAAATTATCTTTAATCTTGAAATTGATAAACTTGTAGTTTATAATTTAAAGCGTATTTTAGGAGTTGATTAGTTTGAAAAAATATATGAAATTATTAATAGCAATAATGGGAGCTTTAGTTTTATTCTTAAGCTTAGCTTCTTGTTCAAGCTCAAGCTTTTATAGAGATTTCCATAGTGCTGGAGCTGATATAGATACTGATTGTCAATTTTCTTATTTAACTTTAGATGAAGTAAAAGCTAAAAGAGAAAATGGAGATAAGTTTGTTTTATTTATCGGTAGTTCAACTGATTCAAATTGTGTATCAAAAATAGAACAAATTGAGGCTGAAGCTAAAGCTTGTAAATATACAAAAGGATTATATTTCTTATCTACAACTGATATTACAAGTAGTAGTGCTAAGTCATTAGAGTTAATTAAAGCTTTAAATGTTAAGAATATTCAAGGCATGGTCGCAGTTGAATATAAAGGAAATGAAGTCTCATTTGATACATCTAAGTATGATCCAAGTGATGATGGAGATGATTGTAAGAAATTTGCAATTTATGATGATGATAAATCAATATCATTTGTAGCTATTGCAGATTATGTATTTTTGTATTATACAGAATAATATATGAAATATATTCGGGTTCAAAAAACCCGAATTTATTTTTGTAGTGTTTTTCTTACGAAAACACTTGTTTATAAAAATAAACTATACTATAATAAATGCATATCGACTAATTTGGAGGGATAAATATGTTTCATAGTACAAGAGGAGATAAATTAGTTTCATCACCTGAAGCCATTTTAAATGGTATCGCAGATGATGGTGGATTATATGTTATAGATAAATTACCTAATATTAATTATCATAATTTCTTAAATTCTAATTATCAGGAAATGGCTGCTAAAATTTTAAATGCTTTTTTCCCTGAGTTTAGTTATGAAGAAATTAAAAATGAAATTGATGATGCTTATAAGGCATTTGATATTGATGAGGTAGTAAATTTAAATAAATGTGATAATTGTTATTTCTTAGAATTATTCCATGGTCCAACTTTAGCTTTTAAGGATTTAGCTTTAGTTGTTTTACCAAGATTAATGAAATTATCTAAGAAGAAGCTTGGTTATGATAAGAATATTACTATTTTAACTGCAACATCAGGAGATACTGGTGGAGCTGCTTTAAATGGTTTTAGAAATGTTGATGGCGTATCAATTGTTGTATTATATCCAGATGGAGGAGTATCTCCTGTTCAAGAAGCTCAAATGTGCTCATTTAGAGGAGATAACGCATCAGTTTTAGCAATTGGTGGTAACTTCGACGATTGTCAAAGCTTTGTAAAGGATTTCTTTAAGAATCATAAAGATTTATCATTATCTAGCGCTAACTCAATTAATATTGCTAGATTAGCTCCACAAATTGTTTATTATTTTTATAGCTACATTGATTTAGTTAGAAAAAATGTAATCAAAGATGGAGATAAAATTACTTTCTGTGTTCCAACAGGTAATTTTGGTAATATTTTAGCTGGATATTTCGCTAAAGCTTTAGGCTTACCTATTAAGAATTTAATATGTGCATCTAACAAGAATAATGTATTAACTGATTTCTTTAATAATGGCACATATAATAAGAATAGACCATTCTTTAAAACAAATTCACCTTCAATGGATATTTTAATTTCTTCAAATTTAGAAAGATTCTTATATTATGCTTCAAACGAAAATACTAATAAGGTAAAGGATTTAATGAATTCTTTAAATACAAAAGGTGTTTATGATTTTAAAAATCCATTTGATTATTTTTATGCATATTCAACTAATGAAGAAGATACTTTAAAGGTTATTAAGCATGTTTATGATAAATATAATTATTTAATTGATCCACATACTGCTTGTAGCTACAATGCATATTTAGATTATGTTTTAGGTACTAAAAATAATGAACCAGTTGTTGTAGTTTCAACTGCTTCACCATTTAAGTTCCCTCAATCTGTTTTAAGTGCATTTGATATTAAGGCTGATGAGTCACTTGAATCAATTAATGTATTAAGTAAGAAATTTGGCTTAAGCATTCCAAAGGTTTTAAATTACCCTGCTGTAATTAAAGAGCATGTTGAATTAAAGGATGCTGATAGCTATGTTTTAGGAAGGGTAAAATGTTACGAATCAAAGTAGGAGCCACTAGTGCTAATTTATGTGTAGGATTTGATGTTTTAGGTCTTGCACTTGATTTATATAACGAATTTGGTTTTGAGCCTAGTGACGAATTCAAATTTAAAGGATTTAAAAAAGAATACTTAACTATAAAAAATAATATGGTTTACGATGCTTATACACATGTTTTTAAGCTTTTAAATAAAAAACCTATTCCTGTTTTAATTTCATTTAGTGGAAATATTCCAGTATCTCGTGGATTAGGTTCATCTTCAAGCTTAATTGTTGCTGGTGTTTTTGCTGCTAATTATTTTTTAGGTAATCCTTTTGATAAGGATAAGCTATTTGATATTTGTGCAAATATCGAAGGGCATCCTGATAATGTTGCTCCTGCAGTTTATGGTGGATTGGTTGCCAGCTATAAAGCTAATGGTTCATTTAAACCTAATTTTTATAATGTTTCAGATAAATTAAAATTTATGGCTATAATTCCTCCATTTAAGATTTCTACTCATGATGCGAGAGAAGTATTACCAAAGGAATTACCATATAAAGATATTGTAAATAATTTATCTAGAATTGTTAATTTGCCAAGAGCTTTTAATGATGGAAATATCGAATTATTAAAAGAATTATTTGATGATAAATTACATGAACCATATCGTGGTAAATTAATTAAAGGATATGATGATATTAAGAAGATTTGTAACGAAAATGGTTATGCTTTTTCAATATCTGGTAGTGGTTCAACAATGCTTGTTATAGGCTATGATTATAATATTTTGGATAAGCTTGAAGGTTTTGGCTATGAATTAGTAAAGCTTAATCCTGGTCAAGGAGTTTCATTATGGGTGGAATAGACAATAAGACTAATAATGAATATTATGTTATTCACAAAAAGGTATTACCTGATTATTTTGAAAAAGTAATAAAAATTAAGGATTTATTACTTGAAGGTAAAAGTGTTAGTACTTCGTGTAAAGAAATAGGATTATCTAGATCTACTTTTTATAAGTATAAGAATTATGTTAATAGACCATCTATTAAGGTTGGTAAAAAAATAATTTTAAGCTTAAAATTAAAGGATGAACCAGGTTCTTTATCTAGAATTTTAAATTATGTTGCTAAAAGAAAAACTAATGTTTTAGCAATTAATCAAGAGGTTCCTATTCACGAAATTGCCTTTGTAACATTAACACTTGATGTTTTTAAGCTTGATATAACTGTAGAAGATTTCGTTGAAGAAATTAAATTAGAAAATAGCGTAGTAGATGCTATGCTTATAGCAGTAGAATAATACAGGTTATAAACCTGTATTTTTTTTATATAATGACTTATATTTTATTGATATTAAAATTATATTTTGATATAATTTAAATACTACTAGGAGGATATTAAACATGGATGTTTTTGAAAGTGTTAAGAAAATCATTATTAATGAATTAAATTGTAAGCCTGAAAAGGTAACAATGGATTCTAAATTAAAGGATGATTTAGGTGCTGACAGTATTGATGCTGTTCAAATTGTAATGGATATAGAAGATGAATATGGCATTACAATCGATGAAGATGTTGCAGAACAAATGATTACTGTTGGTGATGTAGTTAAGTACATTGAAGATAATAAATAAAGTACAAGGGCTACTTTGAGCCCTTTATTTTTTCTTAAAAATGCTTAAAGGAGGGTATTATGGACAATAAGGAATTATATTTGAAGTGGCAAAAAGATAATAACTTTTCCATGGATAAAGATAGACTTAAAGAGAAATTATATCTTTTTTCAAGCATACCAAATGCGAATTCATATGGGTTTCAAAATGGTAAGATAAGGGAAATAATGTATGCTGATGTACTACTAAAATATCAAAGATTACAAAATAAAAATGTATTATTTCCATTAGGATTTAATACATTATGTCAGTCAGCATTCATTGAACAAAGAAAAAGTAATAATGTCTTGAATGATGATATTGCTAATATTTATTTAAGACAAATGCTAAAGCTTGGTATAGGTGTTAATCAATCAAAGCTTATGAATATGCGTCATGATGAATATTTATCTAATTTGCAGCTTGATTTTATTGAATTATATAAAAAGGGTTATATTGATTACAAAATGACTAATGTTTATTTTGATAAATCAAATAACAAGATTTATGATTTAGGATTGGATTTAGATAAAGAAATCACTCAGATGAAGTGCTTTGTTTTAAAGCTTGATAATGTGATTGATAAGGTTGTAAATAACATTAATAAATTAAAAATTAATGAAAATAAAAAAGAAGAATTATTGTCTTTTTTTAAACCAAAATCTATATTAAGTATTGATGCTTATACATCTAATAATGTTTCTTTAAGAATTAGCTTAGAGCGTCCTGAACTATTAGGTGGAGTTTCCTTTATATTTTTAAACCCAGATTATATTGATGTATTAAAATATACTGATCAATCTGAATATGATACTGTGTCCAATTATTTAGAGAACAAGGAAGGATTATTTGTTTATAGTGGAGCTATAGCCAAAAATCCATTGACTGGTGGTAATATACCAATTTTCATTTCTTATTTTTACCAGACTGAAGCTTATTTAGGTGTTCCTGGGGCTGATCCTGAGGATTTAGAAATGGCAAAAAATGAAGGATTTGAAGAAATTAAAATATTTGATGAAGAGAATAATTTAATTAATTCAGATTTCATTGATGGTTTAGATGCCATAACAGCAAGAGAAAAGATTACAAATGCATTCGTAGAATACGAGATTGGTACTTTAATAACAAAGTATGAACATACTGAAATATTATTACATCAATTAGATCCATTTGGAGGATTATTTCCATTTTTAGATGATAGAGGGAAATTGTATTCATTAGAAGATTATTTACCTTATAATTTTTCAGAACAATTTAGACCTGTTTTGAGTAAGGAAATAAAAATTCCAGGTCAAACAATTACTGGAACTATGAATTCAATGTTTTCTATAGGTATGGCACCATTCATTGGTATTTTATATGATGAAATGAGTGTTAATGAATCTATATTTTCAAAAGAAGCATATAATGAATTTAATGAATATTTTCCAATCAAGCTTATAACTATTGATAATGAAAATATAATTAATGAATTATTGATGCCTCTTGTTATTAATACTATTATTCAAAATGAAAATAGTAATATTCCATGTATTTATGACGATGTTAGAATTATTTCAAAAACAGTAGATATTAAGCATAATACAATTAAAAGAAGTAATAACAATCTAATTGATTTTGATAAATTAGTTGATAGATTTAATCCTGATGCGATAAGATTTTTATCTTTAAAGGATGAATGTAATCAAGAATTTATTTTTGATATTTATCAATTGGAGGATTATTCTAATTTAATTAATGATGTTTATGCTTTATTTGAATCTTTTAGTAGTGATTCAAAGGTGAGATTCTCATTTTATGAATTTAGTAAAAAATGCGATAATTATTTAAAAAATAATGATGTAAAATTATATATTGATTTGGTAGATAACTTTACAAATAAAATAAAGAATGAATCCATCAGTAAGGATGAAGGATTAATATATTTAATATGCTGTTATCCTATATTCACATTTACAGTTGAGGATTTATATATAAAAAAATATAACGGGAAGTATTCAATAATTAATGAAAGCTGGCCTAGTTAGGAAGTGATTTAATGTTTTACAGAATAGTAGATATATTATGCCATCCATCTAGAATAGGATTATATATTAAAGATAAAATCTATGTTGTTATTATAATGTTTATATCTTTTATTGCGCTATTTATGGGTGTAATGGCATTAAAGGTATATCCACAAGATTATTATTCTTTAGAGAGTGCAGAAAACATTAGCTTTGCTGTCAGTAAAAGTAATATAATCCCAACTATTAAATATGAAAATAAAAAAATAGTTGGAGATAAACCATACATGGTTATAATGGATGATTTTTCAGCTTGTTTTTTACCTGAAAATTATTCTACAAATAACGAGATTACAAAAAAATCACTAAACATGGCCTTTTATGAAGATCATGTTGATATTTATTATGGTAGTAGATTATCTAATACAATTAAATACGAAGAAGTAAATGTTAGTGATTTTGATTTTAATAATGTTTATAAGGGTGTAACAAAGGATAGAATTAATTTTGAAGAATTTGTTTTTCATTTTTTAGATTCGACTGAATTACATTTTAAGAACACTGTTTATTTACAAAATAGCTTAGTAGCATTAGGCTATTATGCAATTTCATTATTTGTTTCAGCTTTATTTTCATTTTATGTTAATTCTGGTATTGCAATGAAGGTAAGATGGAAATTATTAATTTATGATTCATTGGTATATTTTTTTGTAATGATATTTTCAATAGTATTCGCTTATGGATTTATTGAATATATAGCTTTAGTTTTACCATTAATATATTCAAATATTACATTTAGACACATAATACGAGTTAGGAAGTAAAAATAATGCTTAAGGATGAGATTTTAAAATTAGATTTTATTAATCCTGATGATTTAATATCATGTAAAGCAGTATTAAAAAAATCTACAAAGGAAATAATTGTATATTATGAGCTTTCTAGCGTTTTATCATATGATAATTATATTAATTTGATAAATAATACCTGTGAAATATTAAAGCCAACAAAGCTTAACGTTTTTGTTAATGTAAATTATCAAAACTTAAGTATGGATAATAGCTTATTACAGGATTATGTTATTAAAACAATTAAAGAATTATCAAAAAATCAACCTAGATATAATTTATTTAACAATACTTTTATAGGTATTGATAATGATGATGTATCATTTAAGGTTGAATATGACGCTGAAGGATTTGAAGAGCTTGTTGAAGGAATAAAGAATTCATTTTTAGGTTATGGCTTATCTAATGTTAATTTTAGTATTATCAGAGATGAAAATATGCTTATTCAAAATAGAATAAATGAGCTTAATGATGAAATACAAAAACAATTAGAAGAGGATAATAAAAGAGCCTTTACTCAAAATGAGTTTAATAGAAATGAAGAAAAAAATAAAAAGAAAAAATATGTGGTTGAAAGGCCATCTAATGTTACTTCAATTTGTTCTATTCCTGTAACTCAGGAACAGCTAATTGAATATTCTAATAATGTAGGAATTCCATATTTTTTAATTCAAGGATATATTTTCAATATTGAATTTAAGGAATTAAAAAATTCAACATTATTACTTATTAAGATGACTGATGAAACTGATAGTATAATTGTAAAATCTTTCTTAAGAAGCCAAGAACAAATTCAAAATTATAAGGATAATTTAAAAGTGGATACTATGATCAGTGTATATGGTACAGCTGATTATGATAACTATTTAAAAACTATTCTAATTACATCTAAAGAAATTAAGGTTATTGGTGTTCATAAGGATGATGAAATAATAGATAGCGCTAAAGAAAAAAGAGTAGAATTACATTTACATACAAAAATGAGTGCCTTAGATGGTATTAGTGAAATAGCTGATTATGTTAAGGTTACTAATTCATGGGGCTGGAGAGGCTTAGCATTAACTGATTCATATGGTGTTTATGCTATACCTGATATGAGTAACGCTGTTGCTTCATTAAAGAATGATTTTAAGCCTATTTATGGATGTGAGCTTGATTATGTAGATGATGATAGATATTTTATTACATTTGATAAGCGTGATATTGATTTAAAGAGTGCCACATATGTAGTTTATGATATTGAAACTACTGGTTTTTCACAAACATATGATAGAATCATTGAAATTGGTGCTCACAAGGTTAGAGATGGCCGTGTTATAGATGAATTTGAAACATTTGTTAATCCAAATATGAAAATTCCAGAGGCTATTACTCAATTAACATCGATTACTGATATGGATGTTAAGAATGCCCCAACAATCGAAGAAGTATTACCTAAATTCTTAGAATTTTGTAAGGACAGTATTTTAGTTGCCCATAATGCTAAATTCGATGTTGGTATGATTTATGCTAATATTAAAAGATTAAATATCGACTATCCAGTATTACCTGTTATAGATACACTTAATTTATTTAGAGCAGGATATTATGAATATGTTAAAACATTTAATCTTAAATCATTATGTAAATATTTTAAGGTAAAGCAAGAACATCACCATAGAGCGACAGATGATACAAGAGTTACAGCTGAATGCTTTATTTTGATGTTAAATGATTTATATCAAAAAAATATTACAAATTACCAGGATATTAATTCAATTATTAATAAGGATGAGCATTTTAAACATATTATTACTAAAGAATCACATATTTGTGTTTTAGCTTTAAATAAAGCTGGTAATAAGAATATGTATAAATTAATATCTGATGCTTTAACAACTCATCTTAGAAATGGTGAAGCCAAGGCTTTAAAGAGTGTTATTAAGAAGTATAGAGAAAATATTTTAATTGGTTCTTGTGGTGTTAATGGAGAAATCTTTAATTTAATATTTACACGAAGCGAGGAAGAAGCTAAGGAAGCTTTAGAATTTTATGATTATGTTGAGGTTTGTCCACCTTCTTGTTATAGCCATTTAGTTGAAAATTATCCTAATGGTGATGAAATAATAATGGACACAATAAATAGAGTTATAAAACTAGCTAAAGAAAATAATAAGATTGTTGTCGCAGTTAGTGATTCTTATTATATTAAGCCATCAGAGAAAAAATATCGTGAGATATTAATTAATTCACCTAAATTAGGTGGAGGAACTCATGATCTTGCAAGAGCAAAGAATATTCCAGATAATCATTTAAGAACGACTGATGAAATGCTAAATGAATTTAGATTCTTAGATCCTGATTTGGCTTATGAAATAGTTGTTGGAAATACAAATAAGATTTTAGATATGGTTGAAAAGTTTGATGTTTTCAGCAAAGAAATGTTCGCACCAAGAGATGATCAATTTAAAGATAATCCTCTTGTTAATAATATTCAATCAATCAATGAAGAATCTAAAAAGATTGTTCATGAGCATGTATTAAAAACATATGGTGAAAAGCCACATCAAATTGTTGTTGACAGAATTGAAAGAGAATTAAATTCTATTATAACTTCTGGATATATGTCTGTTTATTATATTTCCCATCTATTAGTTAAAAAATCACTTGATGATGGATATTTGGTTGGTTCAAGAGGTTCAGTTGGTTCATCGTTAGTTGCGACAATGATGGATATTACTGAGGTAAATCCATTAAAGCCCCATTATGTATGTAAAAACTGTAAATTCCATACATTTAAAATGAGTGATGAAGAAATTGATAAATATGGCTTATTAGATATTGAAAAGCCATTCCAAGATATTTTAAGATCAAAGGATTCAGGTTTTGACTTACCTGATATGGCTTGTCCAGTATGTGGTAATATGATGGATAAAAATGGTCAAGATATACCATTTGAAACATTCTTAGGTTTTAAAGGTGATAAAACACCTGATATCGATTTAAACTTCTCAGGTGAATAT
This sequence comes from uncultured Caryophanales bacterium, assembly GCA_946407635.1. Lineage (GTDB taxonomy): Bacteria > Bacillota_I > Bacilli_A > Acholeplasmatales > Anaeroplasmataceae > Anaeroplasma. The sequence goes on along the minus strand of CAMJOZ010000034.1, from coordinate 4,331 downwards.
CAACCAAAGGCCCACGAATATATTAAAAATGTATTTGGCTTTGATAATTCATTTAGAGGTGGTACAGTTCAAACAATAGCTGATAAGAATGGTTATGGCTATGTTAGAGGCTTCTGTGAAAAGAAAAATATTTCATTAAGAGATTGTGAAATAGATAGATTAGCCACTCACTTAAATGGTATAAGAAGATCTACAGGACAACATCCTGGTGGTATTGTTGTCGTTCCAAATTATGTTGATATATTTGATGTAACTCCATATCAATATCCTGCAGATGATGAGGAATCAACATGGAGAACAACACATTTTGATTATCATAAGTTTGAGAATAATTTATTAAAGTTTGATATACTAGGTCACGATGATCCAACTGTTATTAGATTTTTAATGAATTATGTAAATGCTCATCAATCTGAATTCCCATTTGATAAGGCTCAGGATATTCCTATTGCGGATCCTAAGCTATATGAATTATTTAATTCAACTGAAGTTATTGGACTTAATAAAGAAGATTTAGGATGTGCTGTTGCGACATACGGTATCCCTGAATTTGGTACTAATTTCGTTCAAAACATGTTAATTGAAACAAAGCCAAGAACTTTTGCTCAATTAATTAAAATATCTGGTCTTTCTCATGGTACAGATGTTTGGAATAATAACGCCCAAGAATTAATAAAGGGTTCATTAGAATATGAACCAGTTGAATTTAAGGATATCATTGGATGTCGTGATGATATTATGGTCGATTTAATGAGAATGGGTCTTACACCTAAAGATTCCTTTGATATTATGGAATTTGTTAGAAAAGGTAAAAGATTCTCTGGTAAGGCAGAACAATGGGAAAATTATTCAAAATTAATGATGGAGAATAATGTACCTGGTTGGTATATTTATTCTTGTTCAAGAATTAAGTACATGTTCCCTAAGGCTCACGCTATTGCCTATGTTATTATGGCCTTAAGAATTGCCTGGTTTAAGGTTTATTATCCAATATTATTCTATAGTGCTTGGTTTTCTAAGCGTGCTAAAGCCTTTGATGTTAAATCATTCTTAGGTGGACCTTTAGCTATTAGAGCTAAGATTGAAGAATTACAAAATATTGATAAGAAAACAGCGACAATTGATGATCAAATAACATCTTTACAAATGGCACTTGAAATGACACTAAGAGGATATAAATTCTTACCTGTTAGTATTAATAAATCTAGTGCGACTGTATTTGAAATAGAAGATGGTGCTTTAAGATTACCTTTCGCGGCTGTTGATAAGCTAGGTGAAAATGTGGCTTTAGATATCGTTAATAGAAGAGAAGAAAAAGAATTCACATCTATTAAGGATGTAGAAAATAGAACTAAGCTTAATTCTAGTTTAGTTGAAATATTTAAGCTTATGAGATTCTTTGATAATCTACCTGAAATTGATAAAGTTCAATCAGATGGAATATTTAGTTTCTTAGAAGAATAATGATAAGGGATATTTTATCCCTTATTTTTAATTATGTTATTTTGTGTTATTTTGAAAAAATGTTAATTATTAATAAAATATTATGATATAATCATAGATGTATTTAAAAAGGAGGATTTTTTATGAAACAATCACCACTTTTTTCAAGGGTAGAAACATCTCAATCATATTTTGATGAGACTGAGCATGCATCATTTAAGGGTGTAACAATTAAAACAATTATTTTACTTTTAATCGCTGCTGGAATAGCTGCAGTAACAGCATTTGCTTTACCAGCAATAATTAAAAATAATTTAACACCTTTTTATATAATTTTAGTTATTGCTTCAATTTTAGGATTTATTAGTGCAATAGCTGGTAGAATTAGTGATAGAGCTGCTAAATATTGGAGTGTAATTTATTCTATATGCGAAGGTTTATTCTTAGGAACTATAACTAGAATAGCAGAAGAATTCTTACCAGGTGCTGGTATCATTGCAATTTCTGCAACATTAATTATATTTGCAGTCATGTTATTATTATATTCAAATGGTATTATTAAAGTTAATAAATTCTATATGCGTGTTGTTATCGCAATGACTATTTGTTTATTATTCTTAGTTATTTCTACATTGATTATTTCACTTGTAATGTATAGTCAAATGTCAGCTAATGAAACAATTTCATCTATAGGTTTTACAACTTATCTTTGGATGATGATTGGTATTGAAGCATTCTTATTAATTTATGGTGTTATTACTTTAGCTTTAAATTTTGAGGAAGCAAATCAAGTTGTAAAGAATGGCTGCTCTAAATCAGCTGAGTGGAGTGTTGCTTTAGGTATGGAAATTAGCTTAATCTATATCTATATAGAGATTATAAGACTAATTATCTATATTGCCATTTTATCAAGAAAGGATTAGGATAGTTCGACTATCCTTTTTTTAATATGAATTATATTTTTGATATGGATGGAACTTTAATAGATTCTTATTTAGGAATTACAAATTCTACCCTAAAAGCATTAAAGGAATTTAATATTATTAAAGAATTTGATGATGTTAAAAAAGGTATTTTATCATCATCAGTTTATGAATATTTAAAACAAACGTCTAATCTTTATAATATTAATTTTCAAGATATTTATGATAAATATAAAGAAAATAGAGAATTTACTCAAAATGAATATTCTTTTATGCCTAATGTGATTGACACTTTAGTGAAATTATATAATAATAAAAATAGACTATTTATATTTACACATAAAGGTAAATATACGATTAATATATTAAAAGATCATAATATTGAATATTTATTTTTAGATGTTATTCATTCAGATATGGATATATTTGATAGAAAGCCATCTAATAAATCTATATTATATTTATTAAATAAATATTCATTAGACAAAAAAGAAACATATTATGTTGGTGATAGAGATATTGATATATTAGTTGCTAAAAATAGTAATATAAAATCTATTTATTATAAATCATCAGATATTAAATTATTAAATAAGCCTGATTATATAATTAATGATTTTAAAGAAATATTAAATATAAAGGAGAAGTAATATGAAAAAAATAACAAATGATATTTATTATGTTGGAGTAAATGATCATAAAACTGATTTGTTTGAATCTCAATTTCCACTTGAAAATGGTATGGCTTATAATAGCTATTTAATATTAGATGAAAAAATAGTTATTATGGATTCAGTAGATGAAGGATTCGAGGATGGTTGGTTTCATAAAATTGAAGAGGTTATCAAAAATAGAAAGCCTGATTATTTGGCTGTTTCTCACATGGAGCCTGATCATTCATCATCAATCGGTAAGTTTTTAGCTAAATATCCAGAAACAACATTAGTATTAACAGCTAAAGCATCACAAATGATGAAACAATTCTTTAGAGATTTAAAATTTAAAGAATTAATTGTGAAAGAAAATGATACATTAAATTTAGGTACACATATTTTAAAATTTATTATGGCCCCTATGATTCACTGGCCAGAAGTAATGTTTACTTATGATCAATTTGATAAGGTTTTATTTAGTGCAGATGCGTTTGGTAAATTTGGTGCTTTAGATTATGAAGATCCTGAGGGTTGGGCTTGTGAAGCTAGAAGATATTATTTTGGTATAGTAGGTAAATATGGCGCTCAAGTTCAAGCAGCTATGTCTAAATTATCTAATTTAACAATTAATACTATTTGTGCATTACATGGACCAATTCTTGATTCTAATTTAGATTATTATTTAAATATATATAATACATGGAGTAAATATGAGCCTGAAGATAAAGGTGTATTTATCGCTTCAGCTTCAATATATGGTAATACATATAAGGCATGTGAAAAGCTAAAAGAATTATTAGAAAAAGAAGGAATTAAGGTTTCTTTAGCTGATTTATCAAGAGAAGATATATTTGAATGTTATGAGGATGCGTTTAGATATGATAGATTAGTTTTAGCTTGCTCAACATATAACGCTACATTATTCCCAATTATGAATACATTCATTGAAGGACTATTAGAAAGAAATTATCAAAATAGAAAAATAGCATTAATTGAAAATGGTAGCTGGGCTCCTATGGCTGCCAAGGTAATGAAAGAAAAATTTGAAAAATCAAAGAATATAGAATTTGTAGATCCTGTTGTTAAGATTACATCTACTTTAGATGATAATTCTTTAAAACAATTAGAAGATTTAGCAAAGAATTTAAAATAAAAAGGAAATAAAACAAGCCAAAATTTTTGACTTGTTTTATTTTTTTAAAAAATATAGTTGCAATTTATTTTATATTTGATATAATAACAATGCACGCTAAAAACGCCGCAGTAGTACAACGGTTAGTACCTATGCTTGCCATGCATATGATGACGGTTC
>CAMJOZ010000033.1 GCA_946407635.1 uncultured Caryophanales bacterium | reverse complement strand
TTAGTTATTTAATTATTTTTTACTTTGGTGTGTCCACTTGACAAACCTCAGTTCAGATTTCGACAAGCTTTTTCTTTCATATCATTAATAACATTAATATACTTACACCTAGTGTAAATCCTGTTATTATTACTCCATTTTTCATAAAATCTAAAAATGAATATTTGATATCATTTTCTTTTAATATCCTTAGCCACATTATTCCAGCTAAAGCACCAATTGGTGTTAATAAGGCACCTAAATTTGATCCTATTATTGTTGAATAAATATTTGATATATGATTAGTATTTTCTAAGATATTAGCATAAGCTAATGTCATAGGAATATTATTAATAATATTACATGATAAAGTAGAACTAATTAAATAAATAATATTTTCTAAATATTTGTTATCAATTTTATTTATTTCATTACCAATGTTAGTAAATAAGTTAAAGCTATTTAATCCAATTACTAATATAAACATTGATAATACAAATGGTATTAAACTATAAGGAACTCTTTTTACTGGATTTATAAGAGTTTCTTTTTTCTTATTTGTTAATCCATAAATTATTAAGAATAGTAGTAATAATCCTGTAGATACACTACAAATTATATACATCTCTAAATTAATATAATTACTTATAGCTAGAAGTATAGTTGTTATAGCTAAAATAGAACCTGAGACAATACATAAGGGCTTATCATTTATTTTAGATATTTCTAAATCAAATACATTGATTTTTTCTTTTAAGCTTTTTCTAAATAATAGAAGTAATAAGAAATATGATGATATACCTATAACAAGTGTAGGGATAATCATTTTAATAAAATAATCTAAAAATGGAATATTAAATCCACCAGATAAGTATATATTAGTTGGATTTCCTATTTCTAGCATCATAGAATAAGTGTTTCCTGCAACAAATTCCATAACTAAATAAGGTATTGGATTTATATTTCCTTTTTTTGATAAATATAAAATAAATGGTGTGAAAGTAAGTATAACTATATCGTTAGAAGTAAATACAGTTAATATTGAAATTAAGATATATAAAACAGTAAATAATTTGAATTGAGAACTTTTATATTTTGAAACAAATAAGCTTGATATATATTTGAAAAATCCACTTTCATCTAATGTGATTGAAATAAATGAAATTGAAATAAATAGTATTAGAATTTTTAAAGGATTTAAGCTTGTATTAGATGTTATAGAATTCCAAAATACACTAAAATTATTATTAATAAATAAAATGATTATGGCTCCTATTAAAGGACATATAAAAAATGTATCCATTTGAAAACTTTTTATTTTCAATTTTGGATATTTTAATATACAAACAAACATTCCAATTATTGATAATATGAATATTATAATTATAAAAATTGAATCAATTCCCATTTTTATTTACCTCAAACCTTAATTATTATAATTCTTTTTAAAATTAAATAAATATTTTATTTAAAAAAATTGTAAAATAGTTGTTTTATTGTATTGAATTATTGAAAAAAGTATCGAAAATGATATAATTTAATTATATTTAAAAAAGAGGTAAACGTATGGCAAAAGAAATATCACTTTCAGTATATGAAAGAAATGTTAAAATTTATAATAAAAAAGGCTTAAGAAGAACTTTTTCTTCAATAGCTTCACATTCAAATGAATATATTGGTATGCCACCTCTAGGCACTACAAATCAATTATTATTTGAAGTAACAATTGATAAAGAATTCGTTGATGGTTTTATTAAAAAATTAAAGAAGGATAAATTTAGAATTATTGGTTCTAATAATTATTTTTTTATTGAAAATGTAATTAATTCTTATGAATTACATAAGGGTAAATACGCAGTTGATGAAAAAGCTATAGAAGCTATTAGTAAAGATTTAAACAATTTATTAGAAGCAAATAAAGAATATAAAGAAATAGAAAATGATGATGCAATGTTCTATTTTGTTCCTCAAAATGAAGGAGTAGAAACTTTATTTGAATTTATTAAAACTATGAAGCGTAAGATATCTAAATATGCAAAAGATAATGATATTACAATAATGATGAAGATATATGGTTTTTCAAGCCAACTTGAAGGCTTTATGGGATTCAATTTCTTTGACGCTGATGTAACTGACAAAGAAGTCGTTGTTGATTACGCTGCAAGCATTACTGTTGGTGTAGATTTTTCTAATAATATATCTGTATATCAATCAGGTGTTTTATTAAGATCTATTGGTGAATCAGCTGAAGAATTATTAGATAAAGATATCAATTGTCATATTATGGCAGAGAATTTAAAATATGAAAATTAATTTTAATAAAGACATTGTTTAATACAATGTTTTTGTTTTTAAAAAGGTGATTTTATGATTTATGATGAAATATTGGTTAGATTTGGTGATCTAACTTTAAAAGGAAAAAACCAAAAAATATTCTTAAATAGCTTGTTTAAACTAATGGCTTTAAAAATGGAAGGATTAGATGTTGATATTGAAAATCAACATGATCGTATTTTTATTCATTTAAAAAATGAAGATTGTAATAAAGTAATTGAAAGATTAAATTTAGTTTCTGGTATTTCATCATATTCTTTAGTTAAAAGATGTGATTCTGATTTAGAAATAATTAAAAAGACTTCATTAGAATTAATTAATGAAATTGTAAAAAAAGAATCATCTTTTAAGCTAAATACAAAAAGAGCTAATAAAGATTATCCAATCAATAGTATTGAAATAACTAAAAGAGTATCTGGATATATTTTATCTAATTGTAAATTATTACATGTTGATGTTCATAATCCAGAAGTATTATTAAATATTGAAATAAGAAGAGATAGTGCTTATTTATTCACAAATGAATATAAAGCATTAGGTGGTTATCCTGTAGGTGTTGCAGGTAAAGGCTTATTAATGTTATCAGGTGGTATTGATTCACCTGTTGCAGGATTTATGGCTATGAAGCAAGGTATTGAAATTGAATGTATTCATTTTGAATCAACACCTTTAACTTCAATTGAATCAGCTCAAAAGGTTATTGATTTAGTTAAGAAGATGGCTAAATATTCTAAAAATAATAAAATTAATTTACATATGATTCCTTTTAGAGAGATTCATATGGCTTTACTTGATAATATTCCAGAATCTTATAATATTACTATTATGAGAAGAATGATGTATAGAATAGCTGAAAGATTAGCTAAAAAGAAAGATTGTTTATGTATTGTTAATGGCGAATCTGTTGGTCAGGTAGCAAGTCAAACATTACAATCAATGAATACAATTAATAGTGTAACTAATTATCCTATATTAAGACCATTAGTTACATATGATAAGCAAGATATAATCAATATTAGCAAAAAAATCGATTGTTATGATTTATCTATTAAGCCTTTTGAAGATTGTTGTACAGTATATGTACCAAAGGCTCCAGCGACAGCTCCTAAGATTGGTAAGGCAGAAGCTTTTGAAAAAGCATTTGATTACGAAACCATGGTTAATGAGGCTGTAGAGAATGTAAGAAGTATCACTATTGATATGAATAGTGATTTAGATATTACATTATTAGGCTTAGAAGTTAGAGAAGTTATAGATTCATTAAAAATGAATAAATAGATATTTTAACTACTTTATGATAAAATATTTTATTGAGGAGATGATTTAATGCAAGCTTATATAAAAGCATCAAATGGTCAAAGATTTTTAGCTTTTTTAATAGATGCGATATTAATTGCTGGTGCGGCATTTGGACTTATGTTTGCTGTTTTAGCAATAATAAAATTTGATTTTGCTAGATATAATGAATTGACAGATAAGATTTATGATACTTATTTTCAATATATGAGAACTGGTAATAATGATTTATTAAATGATTTTAATACTATGGCAACTGAGTTTTTAAAATTATATTTTACTAGAGTTGGTATCTATTATGCAATGGTAGCTTTAATTATTTTATTATATTTGGTTGTTTTACCATATTTTTGGAAATATCAAACATTAGGTAGATTGTTTGCGAAAGTTAAAATTATTTCAAGAGATAATAATTTAACACCATCATTCGGTAGATTAGCTTTTAGAGAACTTTTTGGTACATTTATTTTCTATTATTTAATTAATACTGTTTTAATATTGATTTCTGGTATTTTATGCCTATCTTCTAATAGGAGTTTAGTCGATATGCTAAGTAGAACTGAACTTGTTTATTACAAGCCTGTTGAGGTAAATCAACATACATTGTTTGGTGATCAGGATGAGGATTATTATAATAACAAATTTGGTAAACCTTCAATTAACGCTGAAGTTAAAGAAGTAAATGATGAGAATAATAATGATAATTCAAATCAAAGTGATAACATAGATAATAATTTAAATAAAAACAATAATGAAAATAATGAAAATAATGAAAATAATGAAAATAATCAGGATAATGGTAATAAAATTATTGATGGTGATGACGAATATCAAGTATTTTAAGGTGATGATAAATTGAGATTTATTGCGATTAAAAATGTATCTAGTTATAACGATATTGTTGTTTCTTTGTTTAAGTCATTAGTAGGTAATAATCTAAAATATGAAAATATAGAAGATGAATTAGTTATTTATTTCAATTATGAAAATGTTTCTGAAATAAAAGATTTATTGAATGCATTTGAAGGCGAAGCTTTAGTTAGTATAAAAGCTTATATTTCTAAAGATTCAACTGAAGAAGAAATAAAAAAAGAATATATTATTCATAATTATTTCATAAATGATTTAAAGCCAGGTGTATATGATTTAAAGGAAGCTTTGATTAATGCTGATTTAGTTATTAATAAAAGAGAAATATTAAATTACATTTTAGACAATACAGGTGTTTCAACAAACTTTATAAAAGAGTTTGTTTCATATGATTTAAATGTTTCTAGAGCTTCAAAAGAAATGTATATTCATAGAAATACAATGAATTATAAATTAGATAAATTAAGAGAAATGTCAGGTTTTGACCTAAGAGTGTTTAAAGACGCATATATTTTATATATGTTGGTTGAAAAATAACTATTTTTTGTGCAATGTGCACATATAAAAACGCTTTAGATTTGTTTATAATAAAGTTAGATTTAAAAAAGAGGAGTATTTTTTTATGGCAACATTAGATTTAAAAGGAATTAACAAGATTTATCCAAATGGTGTTCAAGCCGTATTTGATTTCAATTTACATATTGATGATCAAGAATTTATTATTTTCGTCGGCCCATCAGGATGTGGTAAATCTACAACACTACGTATGATAGCTGGTTTAGAGGATATCTCAAGTGGTGAATTATTTATAGATGACGTATTAATGAACAACGTATCACCTAAAGATCGTGGTATCGCAATGGTTTTCCAATCATATGCCTTATATCCACATATGACTGTATTCAATAACATGGCATTCGGTTTACAATTAAGAAGAATGCCAAGAGAAGAAATAGCTCAAAGAGTTGCTAACGCAGCTAAGATTTTAGGTCTTGAAGCTTTCTTATCTCGTTATCCAAGACAATTATCAGGTGGTCAATGTCAAAGAGTTGCTTTAGGTAGAGCTATCGTTCAACAAGCAGGAGTATTCCTACTAGACGAACCACTTTCTAACCTAGATGCTAAGCTACGTGTTACAATGCGTGGAGAATTAACTAAATTACATAGAAGATTAGGTTGTACAACTATTTATGTAACACATGACCAAATCGAAGCCATGACAATGGCATCAAGAATCGTAGTTATGAAAGATGGTCGTGTTCAACAAGTTGGTACACCAAGAGAAATATATGATAATCCTGCTAACGTATTCGTTGGTGGATTCATTGGTACACCTCCTATGAACTTCATTCATGGTGAATTAAAGGATAATGGTACATTCGTATCTTCAAAGGGTAACTATACAATCCGTATTCCTGAAGGAAAATTAAGAGTTGCTAGAGAAAAAGGATATGAAAATAGAGATATTATCTTCGGTATTCGTCCAGAAGATGTATATGATGAACAAAATGAAGTAATGAAGACTGTATGGGCTAATACTTGTGTAGATATTACAGTTGAAATTTCAGAATTATTAGGTGCTGAAACTAACATTTATACAAATGTTGATGGTGATGCTATTATTGCTGCAGTTCCATCTCGTGATGATTTAGCTCCTGGTCAACCATTAAAATTATGGTTTGATATGAATCATTGTCATTTATTCGATGCTGATACAGAAATGTTAATCACTGAAGATTCAAAGGCTAAGACTGATGATCTTGATGAGGATGACGATTTAGACATCTAATATAATTATTAAAGAGCTGGTGACAGCTCTTTTTTGTTTATAAAATTTGATTAATTAATTAAATAATGATAAAATTAATCAAAGGGGGTATATTCATATGTCGAAGAATATTAAAAATAGACTTACATTTATGCTAGTCGCTGTTATCTTATTTTTAGTTGTATTTAATGTTATTGCGTTTGCTGTACCTTTTACAAATCATTACAATTCATTATTCTGGGTTTCTTATGCATTTTATTATTTAGAAATAATCCCTACTGTATTTGCACTTTTCATTGCAGGTAACACAAAGGATTATGATAATGATGAATGTGGAAATAAGATTTCAATTGTATCAGGCCTAGTTATCTTAATTGGAATTGTAGCCTCAATTATATTTATGGCTGTTACAATTGAACAAATATGGATTCCAATTGTTGTTTTAGCAATCGTATTTGTATTATCAGTACTTGCAATATTTTATATTTTCATTCAAAATAAAAATGATAAAGATGAATCTGATGTAATTACATATACTAAAACTAATAATGAAGCAATTGATAAAAAAGTAGAGAATAAAGAAGATAATAATAATTAATTGAATAGCTAAATTAAGGTGAGATATTAATATCTCATCTTTTTTTTACATGTGAACGCTTTTATGTTTTATTTTTTTAAATTTATAGGTATAAAAATTTTATTTTAATGTATAATAAAATAAATCTTTTTTTATTTTGGGAGGTAAGACTCATGTTAAAACTTAAAGATATAGTAAAAATATATAAAGTTGCCGATACAGAAGTTCATGCTTTAAAAGGTATTAATTTAAATTTTAGAAAAAATGAATTTGTATCTATTTTGGGTCCATCTGGTTGTGGTAAAACAACTATGTTAAATATTATTGGTGGACTTGATAAATATACTTCTGGTGATTTATTTATTAATGGTAGAAGTACTAAAGAATTTAAAGATAGAGATTGGGATGTTTATCGTAACCATAGAATTGGTTTTATCTTCCAAAGTTACAATTTAATACCTCATCAAACTATTTTAGGAAATGTTGAATTAGCATTAACAATTGCTGGTATTTCTAAAGCTGAAAGAATTGAAAGAGCAAAAAAAGCACTAGATAAGGTTGGTCTTTCTGGTCAATATAATAAGCATGCTAACCAATTATCAGGTGGTCAATGCCAAAGAGTTGCGATTGCACGTGCTTTAGTAAATGAACCTGAAATATTATTAGCTGATGAACCAACTGGTGCTCTTGATACAGTTACTTCAGTTCAAATTATGGATTTAATCAAAGAAATAGCTAATGAAAGATTAGTTATTATGGTTACACATAACCCTGAACTTGCAGAAAAGTATTCTACAAGAATTATTAAATTATTAGATGGTGAAGTTCAAGATGATTCAAATCCATTTAGTGAAGAAGATGAAGCTAATGAAATTGAAGAATTAAATAAAGCTGAAGAAGCTAATTTTGTTAAAGAAACAGAAACTTTAACACCTGAAGAAGTTGAAATTTATAAAAAGAAGAAAACTAAAGAAAAAGAAAAAGCTAAAATGAGCTTTTGGACAGCATTTAAGCTTTCTGCGAGAAATCTATATTCAAAATTAAAAAGAACGGTATTAGTTGTTATTGCTGGATCTATTGGTATTATTGGTGTTAGTGCTGTTCTAGCAGTATCACAAGGTGTTAGAGATTACATATCTGATATGCAAGATGATATGTTGTCAGGAAATCCAATTCAAATAACAAAAACAGCAATTGATTACAATACATTAATGAATTCATCAAGCTTAGCGCAACAAAAAGAAGCATTAGATAGCGGTGATTGGGTAAATATTAATTCAATTATAAACTATTTAGTAACACACGAGTCAGCTTTAAAAGAATTAGTATATAATAATGAATTTGATATGAATTATGTTAATTATTTAAAGAGCATGCCTAAAGAGTACTATAAAGATATAAAATTAAATTATGGTATTGATGCTACAACGAATATTTATACTGATTTTAAAGTATTCAAGGATAGTGAAGCTTCGTTAAGTACACATAGTACTGCTGATAAAGAATTAGCCAGTAAGTATTCTAAAAGATTATCATTAAATGCAATTACTGAAACATATACTGCAATGTTAGAAGAAACACCATATTCTCAATACTCATCATATATTACATCATTGACAACAGTAATGAATCAAGGTGTATCAAATAATGAATATGTAGCTAGTCAATATGATGTTTTATGGGGAGATGTTAATAATTTTGGAGCATCTAATCCTCATGGTGTAGTAGTTGTTTTAAATAAAAGTAAAGAATTATCGGATTTATTATTAGCTCAACTTGGATATTTTACTGAAGATGAGTTTTATAATATGATTTTTAAAGCAGCTCCTCAAGATTTGCCAGGTGAATATATTGAGGCATTGGACAGAACAAAATATTATTATGAGGAAATAGCTAATAGAAAATTTTATTGGTATCCAAATGATGATGTATATGAAGATCAATCTATGATGATGAGTGGTACTTTTGTACATAGATATAAATATAATGCTGAAGCAAAAAAAGAAGCCTGGGCTGATGATGCAGTAGAACTATCAGTTGCTGCGATTGTTATGCCAAAAGAAAATGTATCATATGGTTCTTTGCAATCAGGTTTTATCTATTCTGAAGAATTTGCAAGAGAAATGGTATCAAAAAATATTAATTCACATATTGCTCAAAATATTAGAGAACATGGAAATATTTCAAGTGTTGAATTTACTAATATTCCAATTGGAATTAATTATAAATTAGGATTTACATATTATGATACTGCTGATAAAAATTATAAAGAATCTGAAAAAACTATATATGTTGGTAAAAATCAATCTGGTATAATGTCTACATTTATGTCTTATATTGGGCAAGGTTCTGGTATATCAATGGGCCAAGGAAGTAGCTCTTCAGGAAGTGGAAATGAAAATGATTTATCTGATATGCTTTCAAAATTAAAAACAATGGATTTAAATGGAGTTGCTGGAACTTATATTCCTGAAAGTATTGCTATTTATCCTAATGATTTTGATACTAAACATTTAGTTACTGATTATTTGGATAATTGGAATAATGATGGCGATGTAACATTTAATGTTTTCAATGAAGATTTTACACAAGTATTTGGCGAAACAACTTTAACTAAAGATCAAAGAACTAAGATCAAATATACTGATTCTGTCGAATTAATTATCAATATAATTAATACAATGATTGATATTGTAACTTATGCTTTAGTAGGATTTACTGCTTTATCACTTGTTGTATCTACAGTTATGATTGCGATAATAACATATGTTTCTGTTATGGAAAGAGTTAAAGAAATTGGTGTTATTAGATCACTTGGTGGTAGAAAGAAAGATGTTAGCCATTTATTTAACGCTGAAGCTTTCATCTTAGGTTTAACTTCAGGTGTGTTTGGTATAATAATTACATATATTATGCAATTGTTTGGTAATATTATTGTTAATTTGGCTTCCGGAGGAACGGTTAGACGAATTGCTAATTTAACTCCACTTACAGCTGTTATAATGATACTTGTTTCTATCATTTTGACAACAATTTCAGGTGTAATGCCTGCAAGAAGTGCTGCTAAGAAGGACCCTGTTGTTGCATTAAGAACTGAATAAAACTATAAAATGAGGCTTGTGCCTCATTTTATTGATTATATACGCTAATTATGATAAAATAATTTAGAAAAAATAGGGGGTATTTTTATGAAAAAAATATTAGTTGCCGGTGGTATGGGATATATTGGGTCTCATACAGTTGTTAATTTAATTGAAAATGGATATGATCCTATTATTGTAGATAATCTTTCTAATTCTAATATTGAAGTATTAAATAGAATTAATATGATTACAGGCAAGAAACCAGCATTTTATAAAGTGGATTTATGTGATTATGATAAATTAGAAAATGTATTTAAGGAAAATGATTTTGTTGCTGCAATCCATTTTGCTGGTTTAAAGGCAGTTGGAGAGTCTGTTGAAAAGCCTTTAATGTATTATCAAAATAATTTAATTTCTACATTAAATTTAATTGAATTAATGGAAAAATATAAAGTAAATAATTTAGTATTCTCATCTAGTGCGACTGTTTATGGTGATCCTATCTCTGTTCCTATTTATGAAACATTTGATCTTCATGTGACAAATCCATATGGTAGAACTAAATTAATGATAGAAGATATACTAAGAGATTATTGTAAGGTTCATAAAGAATTTAATGTAGCTTTATTAAGATATTTTAATCCTATTGGAGCTCATCCATCAGGATTAATAGGAGAAGATCCTAATGGTATTCCTAATAATTTAATGCCATATATTACTCAGGTTGCGATTGGTAAAAGAGAATGCTTAGGTGTTTTTGGTAATGATTATAATACTAAAGATGGTACTGGTGTTAGAGATTATATCCATGTTTGTGATTTAGCTTATGGTCATGTTTTAGCTTTAGATAAATTATTTACTAATTCTGGTTTAGTTACATATAATTTAGGTACTGGTAATGGTTATTCAGTACTTGAGGTATTACATGCTATGGAAAAGGCTTGTGGATTTAAGATTCCTTATCAAATTAAACCAAGAAGAGAAGGGGATATCGCAACTTGCTATGCAAATTGTGATAAAGCATTTAAAGAAATTGGCTTTAAAGCTAAATATAATATAGATGATATGTGTAGAGATTCTTGGAATTGGCAAAAGAAGAATCCTAACGGATATAAAAAATAATATTAAAATAATAAATATTTTATGATAAAATTAGGATGTGTTTACACATCCTTTTTTTGGTGGTGATTTTATGATTCAGGATATTAATAAAAATTATAATTTAAATTACAAATATGATACTAAACCATCTTCTGATGATTATGTTTTATGTTATTCAAATAAAGGATTTTATTTAATTAATAATAATGTTCCTAAATATAAAGATATAAAATCTAATAATATTATTTATGGGTTTATGGTAGATGATATAAAATATTATATTTGTTTAGATAATATAACTGAATCACATCCTATTAATAAATATAGAGAATTAGAAAAGCCTTTAGGCTTTATTATAATAACTGGTTTTCATTTTTATAATTTTTATTTAAATAATAAATATTGTGGTAAATGTGGCAATAAATTAAAATTTGGTACAATTGAAAGAACTATGATTTGCGAATGCGGTAATACAATTTATCCTAAGATATCACCTGCCGTAATAGTTGGTATTATTAATAAAGATAAAATATTATTAACTAAATATAGTGTTGGTTATTCAAAGTATGCACTAGTTGCTGGATTTAATGAAATAGGTGAAACATTAGAAGATACAGTTAAAAGAGAAGTATATGAAGAGGTAGGTCTACATATAAATAATATTAGATATTATAAGAGTCAACCTTGGGGACAATCTGGTTCATTACTTGCTGGATTTTTTGTAGATTGTGTTGGAGATACAAATCCTAAATTATTAGATGGTGAATTGAAGGAAGCAACATGGTTTGATAGAGATATGCTCAATGAAATAGAAAATGATGGTATTTCATTAACTAGAGAAATGATTGCTTATTTTAAAGAAAATGGTGATAAATTTTGATTAGATTAGATAAAATATTAGCTCATATGGGCTATGGTAGTAGAAAAGAAGTTAAAGAATTAATAAGAAAAGGATATGTTTCTATTAATGGAGATATTGTCAAAAATGATGATTATAAGGTTGATGAATTAAATGATGAAATAATCATTTTTGATAATAATATTAAATATGATGAATTTATTTATTTAATGCTAAATAAACCACAAGGTGTTGTTAGTGCAACAACTGATTATAATAATAGTACAGTTTTAGATTTGATTGATGGATATGAAAAAAGAAATTTATTTCCAATTGGTAGATTAGATATAGATACTGAAGGATTGTTGATATTAACTAATGATGGTGAATTATCTCATAAGCTTTTATCACCAAAAAATCATGTTTCTAAAACATATTATTTAGAATATGAAGGTAAACTAAATAAGAATTATGAGAAAATGCTAGAAGAAGGATTATTAATATCTGAAGGATATAAATGTCTACCAGCTAAATTAAATTTACTTGGTGATAATAAGGCTGAAATTATTATTACAGAAGGAAAATTTCATCAGGTTAAAAGAATGATTGAAGCTTTAGGTGGTAATGTCACATATTTAAAAAGGATTAAATTTAAGAATCTTGAATTAGATTCTAATTTAAAATTAGGAGAATATAGAAAGCTAACAAAAGAAGAAATTGATAAACTAAGGGAGGAATAAAAATGGGTTTTAATAAAGTATTAACTAAATCAAAAGTTGAATGTAAAAAGCTTTTAAATGTTTTATTAAAAAAGTATGAATATGTATCAATTTTAGGTGTTGCCTCTAAGGGATGTAGATTTAGAGTTGATAGTAAGAATACTTTTATATCTGATTCTGATATAGAATATGGATATGTATGTAAAATATTTAATGGTGAAGGCTATAGTGAATATTCTTTTAGTAAAATCATTGGAGAGGATATTAATAAACTAGCTAATAAAATTATTGATTCTATAACTTTAAAAAATGTAAGTAATAGAGTAAATGTAGATAAGTTAAGTGAAGAAGAAATGGTTAAAGTTTTTAATCGTGATGATGAAGGAGCTTTAACTGATTCAGAAATAGTTGAAAAATTAACAGATTTAAAGAATAAAATGGAAAATTATGATAAAAGAATTATAAATGCTATTTCTATGTATAATAAAATAGATATTTCTAAATTCTTTATAAGCTCTAAAAAAGATTTAGAACAGTTTTATACATGGAGTAATTGTTATATTATTCCAGTTGCTAGAAATGAATCTCAAATTAAAAATAAAATGTTTGTTGGTGGATCTTATTCTTCAAAAGAAGCATTTAAGGAATGTTATGATAATTTAGATGATGTATGTCATATAGCTATTGAGCTATTAGATGCAAAGCCTATTAAGCCAGGTGTATATGATGTTATTACTGATCCATCTATTACAGGTTTAATCGCTCATGAGGCCTTCGGTCATGGTGTTGAAATGGATATGTTTGTTAAGAATAGAGCTAAAAGTGTTGATTATATAGATAAATATGTGGCATCACCTTTAATTTCAATGCATGATGGTGCTTGCGCAACTGATAGTGTTGCTTCATATTTTTTTGATGATGATGGAATATTAGCTCATGATACTTTAATTATTAAAGATGGTATTTTAAAAAGTGGTATTTCAGATTCTTTAAGTGCATTAGAATTAAAAACTATTCCTACAGGTAACGGTAGAAGAGAATCGTTTGAAAGAAAGGCATATACAAGAATGACAAACACTTTCTTTTCAAGAGGTACATCTAAGGTTGAAGACATGATTAAATCTATTAAATATGGATTTTATTTATGTGATACTAATAATGGTATGGAAGATCCTAAAAACTGGCAAATTCAATGTACAGCTGAATATGCAAGAGAAATAAAGGATGGAAAATTTACTGGTGTTATAGTTTCACCTGTTGTTATATCTGGATATGTTCCTGATGTTTTAAAAAGTATAACAATGGTTTCTGATGATTTTAAGGTAAGTGGTTCTGGATATTGTGGAAAGGGTCATAAAGAGTGGGTTAGAGTTTCTGATGGTGGCCCACATTTAAAGGCAAAGGTGAAATTGGGATGATTAATAGAATAGAAAAAATAATTAAAAATAACAAATTGGTTTCTGCATATAAAATTACAGAACACAAAAAAGAATCTATTGAACTTTTTTATGTTAAAGATAAACTTGAAACTAATAGAGCAACAAATATTAATTCATTTAGTGTAGTTATATATCGTGACTTTGATGGTTTTAGAGGAAATTCTAGTTTTGAAGTATTTCCTGAATTTAGTGATGAAGATATTGAATCATTAATTAATAAAGCTTTAGATAGATCATTATTAGTTAAAAATAAATATTATGATTTACCTAAAAATAAAAATATTAAATTGAATGATTCAAAAAGTGAATTATTAAATATGGATTTTAAGGATGTAGCTTTAAATATAGCTAATGCTATTTCTAAGGCTAATCATTATAAGGATGGTTCTATTAATAGTTATGAAATTTTTGTAAATAAAAATTATAAAAGAATTATTAATTCAAATGGAATAGATTTAAATGAAGTATCTGGTGATATTTTTGTTGAAGCTATTCCTAACTGGGTTGGCAAGGATGAAGAAGTAGAGCTTTATACAGATTATGTTACTTCGGCAATTAATTATGATGAGGTAACTTATAAAATTGATGAAGCTTTAAATAATTGTAAATTAAGAAGTATTGCAAAAAAATTGCCAGAAGGTTTAACTAAATGTAATGTAATATTACCTCAAGAAGAAATAAGTGAAATTATTGAATTTTTAGCAAGACAAACATCTTATCAAAATGTTTATATGAAAACAAATATATTAAATGTTAATGATAATGTATCAGGTGATAATAATGATAAATTAAATATTACATTAAAGCCACAAATTGAAGGTGGAGCTTATAAAACATTATTTGATGATGATGGTGTAATCTTGAATGATTTTAATTTTATAAAGGATGGTATTATCAAATCTTATCATGGAGATAATAGATTTGGTTATTATTTAGGTATTGATAATCCAACTGGTAATTATAAAAATGCTGAAATGGAGGCTGGTTCACTATCTTTTGATGAAATGAAAAAAGAACCATATATTTATTGTATGTATTTTTCATCACCACAATTAGATGATTATAGTGGTTATTATGGTGGTGAGGTTAGATTAGGTTTATATTTTGATGGTAAGGATTGTTATCCAGTTACTGGATTCAGTATTTCTGGAAATTTAAATAATGATTTTAAAACATTTAAATTTTCAAAAGAAGTAGATACATATAAAAATTTCCGTGGACCTAAATATTTATTAATTAAGGATATGAGTGTTAATTAATTTATTAAAGAGCTATAAATTTACTTTAATTGTAAAAATATAGTTCTTTTTTCATATTTATATTGAATATATAAAATATTTTTAAAAAATGTTAAAAAAACTAAAAATAATTATTGACTATTTATTATTTAATGGTAAAATAAAAAAGCACGACCACAAAATCGTGTAGAATTGATCTTTGAAAACTATATATGACGATGAAATTACAAACAATATAAGCAA
>CAMJOZ010000032.1 GCA_946407635.1 uncultured Caryophanales bacterium | reverse complement strand
ACCTCCTTTTCTAATACTTTAAACAAAAATATAATGTAGCAAGCTTTACTTTTAAAGTTGTATTACTAAACATAATTTTAAAAAAATTCTTTTTTATAAATTTAATATTCTTTTTGTCTCTTTCATCAACCATAGTATTTCTATGAATAATTGTCATGTAATTAACGGCAACTCTTACTATGCATGATTTTTCTAATTTTGTCTTGCTAAATCTTCCCAAAAGTTCATTAGATACATTTTCCATATCGTTATACTTTTTTGTAGATGTTGGACTATGCATTATTCCTGTATCATTCACTCTATAAAAATAAGAAATATCATTTGTTATACCAATAAAATCTGTTTGAAATAATAATCTATCCATTATACTCATATCTTCATAAAAACTTCCATTTGGAAATTTAATAGAATCGAACATTGATTTCTCGTAAATTTTGCCCCAACAAGCAATATTTCTTTTTTGTAAAAACATTTGCTTTATAAATTTTTTAGAACTAATCTTCTTTTTCTTTCTTTTTTCTTTAGATAATGTCGGTTTTTTACAAAATTTTTTATATTTAACTACACCAATTCTAGTATTAGTTTCCCCTATTGTCTCCCACAAAATTCTTAAATATCTTCTATCGACAATATCATCACCATCAACAAAAACTAAATAATCACCATATGCTCTTTCAATACCATAATTTCTAGCATATGATGGACCTGAGTTTTCTATCTTATAATATCTAATTCTTTCACTATCTATTTTTTTTATTTCATTTTCAGTATTATCAGTTGATCCATCATTAATAATAATTATTTCAAAATCTTGATAATCTTGATTAATAAGACTATTGATACATTCGTATACATACTTTTCAATATTATAACAAGCCACTATAACCGATATCATTCTTCTTTTCCCTCACTAAAAATAAATAAATCCATATAGTATAAAATGCATAAGAATCAAATTGAATATACAAATACAAAATAATTATAAAAAAAACAATAGTCTTTTTATCAAATAGTTTTATTAATAGTATACATAATATAGGCAAACCAAATTCAGCTAATATTCGTATTGGCATACAGTAAAATGAAGAACCGGTTGTACCATAGAGACTATCAATTTCCCCCATATAAGTATTAGTTAATACTTTATAAGCACTAGCATATCCATTATTAAATGGAATCCATGTATTTGATAAACCATATCCATATAGATACCCTTCAGTATCCATTCCTTGCATAATAGCATTAATTCTAAAATATCTAGCAGCAAGCGAATTATCTGCATATAATCCTTTTTGTATAATGTAAGATAATCTATTAGAATTAGGATCCCCATTAATTATTAAATACGCCAACAATATGAATAAAATATAAAAAATGGCTAACAAAAAGAATCTTTTTTTTCGCGCAAAATAGTATGTAAAGAATATAACTCCAATAATAATTGTATCTATATAGAAACGAGCACTTTCACCAAATATTAATGTAGTAATAATAAAAAGAATTGATAAAATGATTATTTTTTTATCACGAAAAATTAATCCAAATGGAAGTAATACACCAAATATATGCATTGAAATAAAGCTAGGTTCAGTAAAAGTGTACTGCAATCTTGTATAATGCCTTTTTTCAATTAACAAAAAAAAGTTTTCTAAACTGCTGCTAGGAATTAAGCTAATAATACCGTATAAATAAGCTATAGAATAAGCTACTAGAAGACAATAACATAATATTTTTTTCTTATCTTTATTTGCTTCATAAAATATAATCAAAGAATAATAGAAACTAATTCCTAGAATTAATGTACCCAAAGATTGTAAATTCGATGATAAACCAGAAGCAAAGCCTCTAAAAAAAGCAATAATAAAGACTAAAAAGCCAAAAATAAACAATGGCTTTGAAAATAATTGCCTATCAATTCTAAAATTTATAAGTGCATAAAATAAAAACAAGAATGGCGCTATTGCTGCCCACCCACTACTTGGAGCAAAAAATAAATTATCAAAAGGCAATAATAGTAAACCTATGTAAAAAATAAAATTACAATTAGTAGATTTTTCAATGCTATTAGCACTACTATTAACTTTTACATTTGAAAAACCAACAATATTATCCATTAAAAGCCCTCGATTTTTTTATAAATTTATGCATAACAAATCTAAATATTTTTTTAAACCAGTGTTTTTCACCGATAAAACGATATTTTATTTCTTTAAACTTAATATTATTTTTACGCATCCATGTTTCTAATAATAATTCACCAATATAACCACACAATCTAGATTCATATTCATTATAATTTGAAACATCCATTATCTTTTCGTATTTGAATAAGAAACTAAACAAAAAATCACAATATGAATCAAGTTGTTCCCATGGCATAATAAACGCATTAAACATGTGAGCTTTTCTACCATTTAAAACTGACATAAAAGTATCATAATAATCATTAAATTCAGTCTTCATTAAGTCAATGGCTAAATCAAGATCCCTTCCATTATGAGTATGACAATAATGTGAATAAATAGTTTCAATTATATAATTTCTTCTTCTTGATACAAATATGGTGTTTGGATATTTTTTTATTAGTTTCTCCAATTCCGTATGTTTCAAAACTTTTCGTAATTCTTTAGGTTCGCTTTTATCATTAACTTTACCAATGAAGTATCTCCTATAATGACAAACTCCTAAATAATCGGTCTTCATATTTTTCCAAGCCCAATATAATCCGCTAAACTCAGAATAGTATTTATGTTTATAAGAAATATTGTCACCTGTATTATCTTTTCCAATATTTAAATCAAAATCATATTCATCAACACCTAATTGTATAGGATAATATAATTCATCTTTAGCATATTTTGCCTCTTTATGAGTACACAATAGAATTTTATTATTCATAAAGAAACCTCCTACACACATTTAAAATTTATCATAATTAATCATAAATTCTTTAAATGATTGTAAATTATCATCTTTAATAGAATTTATGACTTTTTCTTTTCCACCAATTTCATCATATGGCCATATGATTCCCATATCTTTATCATCATATCTTATACCTGAATCATATTCGCCATAGAATTTTTCTGAACATTTATATGAAACAATTGAATCTTCAATAACTAGATATCCGTGCCCAAATCCAGCAGGGACTAATAATTCATTCATGTTTTCACCTGTTAAATAAAAACCTTGCCACTTCATAAATGTTGGTGAATCTTTTCTTAAATCAATTATTACATCATATACCTTACCTGATACACAACGTACTAATTTAGGTTGTTGTTTTATATTTTGAAAATGGATTGCTCTAATGACTCCTCTATGAGATATAGTATAGAACACTTCTTTTAAATCATAATTAATTCCATTTTGTTCAAATACTTCTTTAGAGTAATCTTTAATAAATCCCCCTCTATTATCATCTGCATAAAATGGTTTTATTAAATATGCATCTTTTAATTCTAATTTTTGAAATTCCCACTTTTGCAAGGAAATCACCTCTTAATACTTCTCTACTGTATATTTTATAGCCTCATCAAAATCCATTGAGATATAATTACCAATATCATTTATTAAATCGTTATTATCAAACATATCAAATGAATATTTAATACCATCATCATCTCTGACACCAATTTTAATTAAATGTTCTTTGTTACATGCTTTACCAACTTTAATTAAATATTCCCTAAGAATCATTGGTTTTCCTGAACCAATAAAATAATAATTATGATTTGTTTTTTTAAAACCTAACAAATATATTGCATTAATTAAATCATTAACAAAAATAAAATCATATGGTTGTTTTGCTGGACCAAATGTAGCCTCTTCATTATTTTTTAGTTGATTTAATGTATAACTAATTAAATTGCCTGTTTTATTAGAAGGACCATATATATTTGAAAATTGCATCCAAATAAAGTCTAATCCAATATTTTTACAATATGTTTCTAACATCAAATGTGTAGCATATTTAGCAGATCCATAAAACATTCCGGCAGCAGTTGTAGATAAATGATGAAGGCTTTCAATATTTCTTTCTGCTACTGTACCAGCACATAAAAATTTCTTTATATCTAACTCTTTTGCTACTTTCGCACATTTTATTGTCATTTCAATATTCTTTAACTGATTTTCTATTTTACCCTTTTCAGGACCATTAACTCCTATCCATGCAAAATGATAAAATAGATCATATTTAGTATTCTTAATTGAATCAACTAGATTCTCTATATTATCAATCGACATTTCCATTGTTTCAATAAGGCTACTATCTGGTAATTTTGAACAAGCAAATGATAAGTCTAAAGCTAAAACCTCTATGTTGTTCTCAACTAATTTTTTTATTAAATTTGAACCTACAAAGCCATTAGCTCCAGTAACTATTACTTTCATTTTATACCTCAAAAAATTCTTTTATTTCTTTATCCATCTCAAATGGAACATTTTCAATATTATCAAAATAAATTTTTGTAAATCGGACAACCTTATCCATACATTCATTTATATGCCATTTTGGAGTCCAACCAAAAGTATCTTTTATTTTTTGATTATCTAATTTTAAGAATGCTGCTTCATGTGGACCACCATCATGTTTATTAATCCATTTAACATTATTACCCCATTTATTACAAAACAAAGTAACTAAATCTCCAGTATTAATGCAATCACAATCATCTGGTCCAACATTATAATATCCTTCATACTTTCTATCTTTATATTGTTTTTCGCATATTTCAAGATAAATATACAAAGGTTCTAATACATGTTGATAAGGTCTTGTTGAATAAGGATTACGAACAATAATATCTTCACCTTTTTCTACTGCTCTAATACAATCAGGTATTATTCTATCGTTAGCAAAATCTCCACCGCCAATAACATTACCAGCCCTTGCTGTAGATACCGCAACATTCATATCCTTAAAGAATGATTTTTTATATGAATGTGTAACTAATTCACTACATGATTTTGAATTACTATATGGATCATATCCATCTAATGGTTCATCTTCTTTAAAGGGGTGATCAGGAATATCATCATTTAAATATACTTTATCAGTTGTAACATTTAAAAATGATTTAACAGATGGTGTCAATCTAACACATTCGCATACATTAGCAGTACCAATAACATTTGTTTCATATGTGTATAGAGGATTCTTGTAAGAATCTCTAACAATTGGTTGTGCAGCTAAGTGCATAACTATTTCTGGTTGGAAATCTTCAAACGCCTTTTTTAAGCACATAAAGTCTCTTATGTCACCAATTATAGAAACCATTTGATTTTCTACATTTGATAACCCAAAGAGACTAGGATTAGTTGGAGCTTCTAAAGAATAACCTAATACTTTCGCACCAGCATTTATTAAAATTTTACTTAACCAAGTACCTTTGAAACCAGTATGTCCGGTAACAAGGACTTTCTTATTCTTGTAGAAGCTTAAATCTAACATAATATTATTCCTTCCAAATTTTCCATGGACAATTTTCTGAATACCATAATTTTTCTAATTTTTGTTTTTCTCTTAATGTATCCATACATTGCCAAAAGCCTTTATGTATATATGCATTAACTTTTCCTTCACCTGCAAGTTTAGCTAATGCACCTGATTCGAATGGAGTTATATCGTCATTGATATAATCAAAAACTTTTGGCTCACAAACCATAAAACCAATATTGATTAAATCTCCATCCATATCAGATTTTTCTCTAAAAGCAGCAACGCTTCCATCTGGATTAAAATCAATAACACCCTTATTTTGTCCAAAATTATAAACAGACATTGTAACAAGTTTACTTGACTTCTTATGACATTCAATAAGTGATTTTATATCTATATCACCTACTGCGTCACCATAAGTTAGCATAAATGGTTCATTACCAATATATTTTTGAATTTTTTTAATTCTACCAGCTGTTTGCGTATATAAACCCGTATCAACAACTGTAACACTCCAATTATCATGGTTTTTTTCATGAATTTGACGAACATTTGAATTACTTCCAATATCAAATGTTATATCGTTATTATATAAGAAATAATGTGCAAAATATTCTTTAATAATTTGTTGTTTATAACCAGCGCAAATGATAAAATCATTAAAACCTTGAGCAGCATATATTTTCATAATATGAATCAAGATAGGCAATTCTCCAATTTCAATCATTGGCTTTGGTTTTAAATGAGATTCTTCACTAATTCTAGTTCCAAAACCACCTGCTAAAATAACTACCTTCATTTTATTATTCACTAGAAATCACCTACTCTCCTGTATGGTCAAATAAAACCGAAAAGAAGCCTCTTACCAATATTTTGAAATCTACCCAAAGGCTTCTAGTTTCCACATATTTAATATCTAATTCTACCCAATCATCAAAACTCATATCATGTCTATTCTTTTGAACTTGCCAATAACATAATAGACCGCCTTTAACATCTAATTTATGTTTTTGGTATTCATTATATTTTTCTACTTCTTTAGGTAAAGGACTTCTAGGTCCTATTATAGATATTCTTCCTACTAATATATCCCATACTTGAGGAAATTCATCAAAACATAATTTTCTATATACTTTGCCAACCTTAGTTATTCTTGGATCATTCTTCATTTTGAATACAGGTCCATCAGCCTCATTTAATCCTTGATCTATTAATTCTTGTTTTAATTCTTCTGCGTTTGGTTTCATAGTTCTTATTTTATGAAATTTAATTAATTTACCATTTTTACCAACTCTAATTGATGTATATATTGGATTATGTCCATCTTCACAGAATTTAATAAACATTAATATTAATATTAACCATCCTAATAACAATAGGAATGTCAAAGATAATAAAATATCAAAAAATCTTTTTATAAATCTATATATTAGTCCATTTTTAGGATGAACTTCTCTATATTCGGTTTTATCAAATTGACTATACTCCATTGTATTAGTCCTCCTTTTGAGGATTAATTATTTAATAAAATCTGGAATATCATTAAATAATCTATCATATTGTTCTGGATATTTTTTACTTATTAAAGCTTTTGCTTCAACAAAATCAATATCTCTATTTTTACCATGACAATCTGAAGATATAAAATCTATTAGATTGTTTTTTAATAAATATTTTAATTGTTTCTTATAAGCTTTATTTAAAAAGCTTTTTGAATTAACTTGAATTAAAGCTCCCTGTCCTTTAATTTCATAATAATCTTCCAATTTTAAGTAAGTATATCTTTCTATATGAGCTATGATTGGATTATATCCTCTCATAAATGTATCATATACAATACCTTTAATATCTGTTTCTATTAAAGTAGAAAACTCTAATAAAACATATTTAGTATTATTTAAAGTTAATAATTTATTATTATCTAAATCATCTAACATCTTATCATAATAATAAATTTCAGAACCTAAATAAAATTCAATACCATAATCCTTGAATTCTTCTATAAAAGAATCAAATTTAGATTTTAATTCTTCTATATTATTAGTTTCTTCATTTTGATGAGGAGTTAATAATATTTTAGTAATGTTGTTAGCTTTAGCCTGATCTAATAAATATTTAGATACTTCTTTAGAATCAGAACCATCATCAACACCATAAAGAATATGAGTATGAATATCAACCACAACTACCAACTCCTTTACAAATTATTTTATTATTATTTTTTATCTCCATATTCGTAATAATAGTAATAATAATAACCGCCTCTATCTTTAATATTAGCTTTAGTTATATTAATACCTATTATTTTAGCATCAGCATCCTTTAATTGTTCTAATGCTGATCTTATTTCTTTTTTCTTACCTTGATTAATAGCTACATTAAATACAACACCATCAGCTATTCTTGAAATGATTGCTGCATCATTACAAGCTGTTAAAGGTGGAGTATCTATAGCTACATAATCATATTCAGTCTTTAATTCTTTAATTAAGTCTGCAAGTTTTTGAGATTCAAGTAAAGTTACAGGATTAGATACATCCTTACCAACTGTAATAACATCTACACCCTTATCAGTTTTCTTAATTAATTGATCTTTAGTAATACTACCTGCTAAATATTCAACAATACCACTTTCTTTAGTTACACCAAATGGCTTATGCATTCTAGGCTTTCTAGTATCTAAATCTATAACAACTACTTTCTTTTCATTATGAGCTAATGTATAAGCGAAATTAGAACATACAGTAGTTTTTAATTCATCCATAACTGTAGATGTAAATAAAATTACTTTATATGGATTATCTACATTGGAAAATTTAATATTAGAAATTAATCTATTATATGGTTCAAAATTTCTAATAGATGGTTCAACTAAAGAATCATCCTTTTCTTCTTTTGATTTATCATCAATTAAAGTATTTAATATTGGATAACCTAATTGATTAACATCTTCAGGTGTTTGGAATTTGTTTGAAGCAAATTCTTTAATAAATACAACAACTAAAGCTAAAACTATACCAGCAAGTGCTGAAACAATTAAATATAATGTTTTATTAGGTGCTGCATAAGCTCCATCTAATGCTTCATCTACCTGAGTGATATATCCTTTTGCATAAAATAAAGCTGTAGGATTATCTGAAGTTGCTGAATTAGCTTCACTTATTAATTTAGCAGCTATTTCATTAGCTAGCTTCTTAGTTAATTTATTATCAGTATTAGTTACTGAAACATTAATTAAAAAAGTATTAGTATCAGCTGTGGCTGAAACCATATTCTTTAATTGAGTATAAGTTAAATTATTATCTTCAGCGATTGAACCTAAGATTGAAGTTTTAGTAACAGTTGAAGCAACAGTATAAGTAATGTTTCTTGAGCTAGTAACATCTACTGAATTACCTTCTGCCCCAACAGCCTTAGTCTTATCTGTAGGTATTACTACAACTACACTCGCTGTTGATTTATATGTAGGCTTTTTTATAGCAAATGTGTATATAACACCTAAAGCAAACACAAACGCTGTAACTATCAATATTAATATCCAATTCTTTCTCAAAACTCTACCGATATCACCTAAAGTGATAGCATTATTATTTTTAATATTATTGGATTGAATATTATTATTTATATTTGAATCCATATTTAATTAAACCTCCGATAAAAAAACATCTTCAACTCATTATAACTTAAGTTATAACAAAAAGCAAATAAACTGTCTTATTTTAGATATTCAATATTTAGAATATAGAATAATATATAAAAAAAGCTTCAATTTAATGAAGCCTAAATACCTAATTTTTTATATAAATCCTTATTCTTATTTTTACCAAATAATACTTTAAAGAATCCTTTGATTTTATGAGTTAATAAATAAATCCAATGTTTAATTAAGCATAATGGATATAAATACCAATGCTTACCTAATATAGGATATCTAACTATTCTATATTTTTTATTTGTGATAAATATTCTAGATAAAACATATTTAAATTTATTATTACGAGCTGCCTGTTGAGATGTATCATTATTAGAATTACCATGAATACCATAAGATAACATATAATCAATAAAATAATCAACATCTATATTATCTACATCTTTATCAAAATCAATATCAAAAATATTTCTCATAACATTAATAATGTTATTATATAATTTTTTTATTTCTAATTGATTGATTAAATCATGAAATAAATTAATATCTATATTAGTTTTATTAAACATATAATAAAAATCTAACATATATCTTAAACCAGCCCCATGTCTTAAATGATGGGCAAAATGTAATATGCAATAAATAAAATGATAAGTATCATCCATTTTATATAAATTAGCATTTAATTTTACACAAAATTCAAATGGATTTTTTAATAATTCATACCATTTTTTATTAACATCATTATCAAATAATGAAAAATGTAATTCTACTTCTATATTATTTTTATATAATGCTTGATGATGCATATTATCAATCATTTGATTATCTAAGATATAACCATTTTTTATTAATAATTGTTTAGCCTTATCAAAATTATCATAACCAACATATAAATCAATATCTCCTCTAGTTCTTACACTAGGATCATCATATATTTTAGATAATACAGAACCTTTAAAATAAAAATGATCTATATTATTTTCATTAAATATATTAGTTATTTCATCCTGAATTTTATAAAATTCATCTTGTTTTATAACCCATGAAACATAATATTTTTTATATATTTTATTATTTGTAACTGGATATAATAAAGTCTGTAATGACTGATCTATTAATAAATTTAATTCTTTATCATTTATTTCTATATTAAGTTTTTCATTATTAACATATGATTTTAATAATTCTTTTATCATAGAAAACCTCAATATTATTATATAAATTATCCTAAATAAATCCAATCATCATCTTCATCTTCTTTATAATCGCCACCATTATCAATATTTCCTTCTGATTTATTTTCTTCTGGTGTTTCATCTTTTGATTCATTATTAGAATCAGGATTTTCTTCTTTTTGATTATTATCATTAGAAGGTTCAGTATCGTTAGATTCTTCTTCAGTTTGTTGAGATTGTGAATCATCGTTATTTGTTAAATTAGTATCATTATCATCATCACAAGCTGTTAAAATAAATAAACCTAATAACGGTAATAATAAAAATAATCTTTTTTTCATACGAAACCTCCTTTAATAATAAAAATCATAGGGTGTATTTCTACACCCTAAATAATTTTAAATGGATATTACCATAAATCTCCAACAGGATCTGAAGAACCACCTGTATCAGCGTCACCTTCGTCACCTTGAGACACAGCGATTACATCTTCTAATTCAATTTCTTCATCCTCAATAAAAGGCTTTATATATTCTTTCATTTTTTACCTCACCTAAGCTAAAACTATTTCTGTTACATCACTTAATAAAGTTGAACCATCAGTGAATGTAACTTTTAATTGTTTAGAAATTGTACCTGTTAATCCGGTAACACCTGTAATTCTATAAATCACATAGTATACGCCATTTTCAGGAGATGCTGGACAAGGTTGAGAAGCACCTGTAACTGATGTATAGCATGTAGTTAAGAAAATTTGTTTCTTTGTAGCAACACCATCTTTTTTAAGAATTAATTCGATTGAAGCAATGTCATCTAAATCATTAATACCAGACATACCGCCAATAAATCTTAATGTATCACCAGTTGAATTCTTTTCAGCAAATACTGCAGCTGTTGTACCATCAGCTTTTTGTTCAAATTTTACATACAATAAAACGATTGTATCAGTATTACTACCAACTAAATATGTTTTACCTTTAGTTGCTGCATAACTAAATTCAGTTGCAACTGATGAATTACTATTAGAGCCAGATGCTAAAGCACTTGATGTAGATGAAGCATCAAATATTTGTGCTGATCTGCTTTTTCCGTTACTACCAGTTACAAATTGTACTTTTATAACACCATCAGTAGGTGCTGTAAATCCAATGCATCTCGCTAAACTTCCAGATATAGTAGATTTACCACCAAGCACCATCTTTTTAGTAAATGATTCACCATTTGCTCCAGTTATTGAAGCACCTTCAATACTTACCGATTTATCAGATGTAGCATATGTAGTAAAAATTGTGTTATTAATCATTACACTATTACTAGTATATGTTCCGCTTTCAGCATTACTTGCATCAAATATATGTCCACTACCAATAACATTAGCTTGCCATTGTGCAGTAAAAGTAACAGCTGAAGTAATAACAAAATCTTCACCAGCATCATAAACATTATCGTCTAAAGAACTCTTCCATCCAATAAATGTACTACCTAGCACCTTATTAGTAGGTTTTGGCAAAGTATAATTTCCATTTTCTTCTACTGTCGTAACAACATCATCAACACCATCTATTGAATAATCAAGTGTTACATCGTATGTTGTAACATCTTTTTCGTAGTGATCTAAAATTGATATATCTTTAAATTTTACATCAGAAGACGTTGTATTTGTACCATGCCAAGAAATGACATGATTACCAGCTCCTGTAACGGAAATAGACTTTGCAGTTAGACTGCCAGCAGCAAATGATCCAGTCGCTGAAGTTGCATCATCAACCCAATATTCAACATACTTAGAACTACCTGATGAGTTAAACTCAAAACTTATTGTAGCATCACCTTCAGATATAAATTCAAAACTAAATCTCAAATCTGAAGAAGTTCCAGTCTTAGTTACTCTTAAATCTGTATTACTAGTACTATAATATATACCATTTGATCCAACTGTTCCAGCACTAATTGTTAAATCCATTTCTTTTGTAGAATCATTTTCTCCAGAAGCACTTAATGTTCCAGAGTGACCATCAACAATAGTTTTAACACTACCATCAGCATCATCAGCATAAGCTGAAATGTCAAAATTATATGTTTCAGTTAATGTTGCTGCGTTAAGACTAACAATACTTGCAAAAACTAACGCCATTGCACCAATCATAGATGCAATTAATACTTTTAATTTCCTCATTTTATATTTTTCCTTTCCTTTTTAAAAATACAAAAAATGCGTTTGAAACGCTTTCATCATTTTAAATTATAATCTATATATAAATATATATCAATTATATTTTTCTCAAATTTTTATATATTTTTTGATTATTTGATAATTCTAGAACACTTTTTGAGAAAAGTGTTTCATTTTTTATCAAAAAAGACTCCATTTAAGGAGTCAATTTAGAAAAATTATTAAATTATTTTTCTATTTTTAATATTTTATTATTAATATCATTATTTCTATGTGTGATATAAATAATAGTTTTATTTAATGATAATAAATTATCAATAATAATCTTTTCATTATCTTTATCTAAGCTAGATGAAAATTCATCTAATAATAATATTGGTTTATCAAATAATATTAATATTGCGATTAATATTCTTTGGATTTGTCCTAAGGATAAACCACAATTATTATTAATTTTAGTATTTAATTTATCCTTCATTAACATTAATTCATCATATATATTAGCTAACTTTAAAGCTTCTTCTATTTTGTTTAAATCTTTAACACCTGTTAATATATAAATATTTTCTAGGATTGTTGCGGAAAAAAGGATATTTTCTTGAGATAAATATGAAATTAAATTTCTATTTTTAAATGTTTCGTATTTATTATTATCTTTAACAAAATAAATATTACCTTTATTAGGATTTAAAAAACCCATTATTAATAATAATAAAGTAGTTTTTCCAATACCTGATGGTCCATCAATTTTAATAATGTCACCTTTATTAATATCCATATTAAGATTATTAATTATCATTCTTTCATTATCATATGAGAATGATAAATCTTCTATTTTAATATAATCAAAATCATCTATTTCATTATCATTATTAACATTATTTAAATTAATGATATTTAATAATCTAGATTGAGATGTTTTACCTAAATTATAATTATTGATTAAACCAGATAAATTAATAAATGGAGCTTCAATATTATTGATTAACTGAATAATAGCTATCAATATACCATAAGTATATATTCCTTTAGCTATAAATATAGCTCCTACAATAATACATACTGAATATATTATAGTTATAAAGGCATACATTAATGAATTAGCTGTATATAATATATTATTTCTTATTCTCTTTTCTTTTTTTGAATTATTATTTAATTCATCATAATATTCAATTGATCTTTCAAATGAATCATAAGCTATTATTTGTTTATGATGATTAAATGATTCAATAAAGAAATTAGAAGCTTCTGAATCTTTTTCTAATACCTTTTTATGATGTGGTTTAATAATTTTAGAATATATTCTCGCCCCAACTAACGCAAGTATTCCAATTCCTAATAATATTATTATCATTAATTTATATTGTGATTCATCTAAAATGAATAATAATATTATAGCTATTAAAGCTCTTGATATTTGACGAACAAATTGAGGAATAGTTGATAAATTCATCCTTAATACATTTTTAATATCTTGTTCGTATAAAACTTCAATATCACCGCTTTTAAAAAGACTTAAATCAGATAAGCTTTTATAAGTGATTGATTCAAATAATTGATTTTTTAATTTATACTCTAAATTAAAATAAAATCTTGAATATAAAAAATATTCAATTATTTTTATTAAAACAGCTGAAATAGTAAAAATACTAATAAGAATAATAAATAAAATTAATTTATCATAATTACTATTATTATTAGCTATAGAAATTGCTTCATCAACTAAATATTTACTTATAAATGGAATTGATAATGCTACTACTGTAAATAATAAACCTATAGTAGAAAGTATAATAGGATATCTTTTCTTTATCATTTATAAATATGGCTAAAGATATATCTTATAAATTTAAATTTAACGATAAATTTATAAAAATTATATCTTACTCCTTTCATATAATATATTTTATCTTTATCTTTTTTTTGATAATTTATTACTTTACCTATTAATTGATTATATTCTACTAAATCTATTTTAGTTTGATGATCACCAACAATTAAATAATGATTCTTTTTTATTTTATTTAATCTATGTAAAACAAATGAATCATCATTTCTTTTATAAAGTAAAATATCTCCTTTTTTAATATCATTATCTATTTTCTTTATAGTAACAATATCATCATTTTTTAATAGTGGTCTCATAGATTTACCTTTAATGGGAAAACTAAAAGTTTTATTATCATTAAATGCTTCAATTATTAAAGGATAAAACTTTTCTAATTTAATCATTATAAATACCACGCTTTTTTAATTCATCAATAAATTCATATAAATCTTTTTCTAATACTTCTTTAGGAGCGTTATATTCTTTAATTAATAATTCTAATATTTCTTCTATAGATTTATTATCTTTTAAATTATTAAATATAAAAGCACCAGTTTCATTAGTATTAAATATACGAGAAAAATTAACATTTTTATCTGAAGTAGGTATTATCATATATTCATCAGCTACTTTTTTTAACATAAAATTGTTATTTAACATCTTTATCAATCCTTTCATTTATTAATTTGAAGGCTTCATATTCCATATTACAACCATAATAATATATCGGTAATTCTAATATTTTATCTACAATATTATTCCATTTATCTTTATTATTATCATTTGGTGGTAATATTTGACCTAATAATAATTTAAATGCTTTAGCTTTTGATATTTCTTTTATTTCATTTTCTTTACTTTGATATAAGAATACAATTGCATTTAATGTTGAATTAATATTATTTTCTTTAAAATGTTTACCACACCATGGATTAGGTGAAATATATAATTTATCATCCTTTAAGGTAATAAAATTCTTATCATCATTTATAACCTTACTATCTGAATATTTTTCCCATAATCTTCTATGAGTAGATTTACCAGTTCCACTTTTAGCACTAAAAGCAATACCTATATTATTATAATAAATTGTTGAAGAATGAAATAATATTGAATCTGTATTATTACATACTAAATAATTTATTGCATATTGTGTTAATAAATATTCATCAATAAATTTATTATTTATATCATTATAAATATTAACGCCATTATCTAAATATTCTATTGTGGCGTAATATTTATCATTCTTCTTTTGTTTTTGAATTATTCTATTTCCTATTTTATATTTTTCATAAAATGGAGTAATAGAAAATGGATCAACTAATTTTTCATTAAAAGAATCAAATTTAGAATTAATGAAAAATTGTGGTTTTTCATTAACTTTATAATTCTTTAATGGTTTAAATTCATTTTCATATATTAAGTTTATATCAATTAACATTCCAGCGATTAATATAACCATATATATTCCTCTTAAACATAAAATAATACTAAATATATTATACAGTATTAAACATTATTTTTATACTTTATATTTAGGAAATTATTATTAGTAATAGATGTATTCTATTTTATATTTAACTATTTTAACTCTAAGATAAACATTTAAAAAAGCTCGATAATGAACTGAGTCTTGTCAAGTAGACAGTGGATTTAAAAAAATAATTAAATAAGATT
>CAMJOZ010000031.1 GCA_946407635.1 uncultured Caryophanales bacterium | reverse complement strand
AAAGCCAACTAGGTTGGCTTTTTCATTTTATTCAGTTTCTTCCTCTTCGTCATCATCTAGTGAAACACCAGATTTAGATTCCTTCATTGTACGTGCTAAGAATTCTTCTGCAGATTCTTCTTGAGGAGTATTATCATCTAAATCGATTGAAGAAGCTAAATTTTCATTATCTTCAAGAGCATTGATATCTTCAAGTAATACACGATATTGATGTCTATCAATATATTCAATGAAGCTTTCTTGGCTCATTGGCTTAGCAAAGTAATAACCTTGTCCAATACCGATATGTTGTGACTTAACATATTTACCTACTTCAGCTGTTTCAATACCTTCTGAAATAATTGTTCTATTATTATCAGTTGCGTACTTAACTAAGATTTGAAGTAATTTTTCCTTCATGAAGTTATTTTCAATATCCTTTAAAAAGCCTCTACCAAGCTTGATAACATCGATTGGAGATTTTTGAATAGCTTGAACTGATTGACCATCTAGCTCGAAACCATCGACTGCAATCTTGAAACCATAGTCACGAAGCTTATAAATATTTGTTTTAATAATAGCGATCTTTTCAACAACCATGAAGTCTGAAATTTCTAGCATATAATGTTCAGGCTTAGCATTGTTCTTATTCATGATGTCGATAAACTTATTAGCTAGATTAGAATCTAGTAATTGCTTTGTAGATAAGTTAAGTGAGAATCTAAGTGGAATTGTTGGATATTTTTCAGCCATTAGGTTATGCATACGAATCATTGATTCAATACCCCATTCACCTACCCACTTGATATCTCCAGATTGCTCTAAGACCTTTAAGAATGTTGAAGGAGCTTGTACACCTTTTGTAGGGTGGTTCCAACGCATTAAGGCTTCTGCACCATTCATTGTCTTATCAACTAAGTTAACAATAGGTTGGTAATAAAGAACGAACTCTTTATTTAAGATAGCATGCTTAACTTCTTGATAGTACATCATATTATCAGTTTCTTCTTCTCTAATAGCAGCATAATATAATGTATATTTATTACCACCATCACGCTTAGAAACATAAGTAGTTAATTGTAAGTTAGCATATAAATCATCAAAATTTTCACCAGCTGTTGGATAAGTAACTACACCAATAGATGCTGTAATATTAATAGTTTCACCTTGTAATACTTGATATGGACTATTAATAACATCATTAATTCTTGTTGCTAGTTTTTCAAGTCTAGCCTTGTTATCTTCATCTTTAATGAATACTAATAATTCATCATTAACATATCTACATAAAGATGCTTTATAAGGTAATACTCTTAAAACTCTATTAGCAATTTCTTTTAAAATATCATCACATGCATCATGACCAAATATTTCATTTAAATCACCGAAGCCATCAATATCTATATAAAGTAATGCCATTGCACCAAATCTATCAACTTTTTTAATATAACCGCGGATTGATTCTTCCATTGCTTTTTTAGTTATTGCATTTTCAACAATTACTTGAGAAGCTTCTTTTTCTTTATTTATATTTCTCTTAATTAGGAAAAAGAATAATACTCCTAAGCCAGCTGTAACTATTAACACTGCGAATGTTATAACAATGGCTCCGCCATCTGAAACGCCTAATATCATATTCTAGTGCCTCTACTTTCTATTAGTATTGTATTTTTCAAGCAACTCAACTGCTTGGTCATAAGGCATTGCTTTACCAATTAACCAACCTTGAATAACTCTACAACCCATCTTCTTAATCATATCTGATTGTTCTTGAGTTTCTACTCCTTCACAGATAAGATCAAGATTTAAGCTATTACCTAAATTACAAATTGTCTTAACGATATTTTCATTATATTTATTTGTAACAACATATTTTGTAAATTCCTTATCAATCTTTAATGTATCAACTGGTAAATCTTTTAAATAAAGCATTGATGAATAACCAGTACAGAAGTCATCAAGATGAATATGGAATCCAGCCTCTCTTAACATCTTAAGCTTTTCAGCTACTAATCTAAATGAACCCATCAATAAAGTTTCTGTAATTTCTATTGCTATCGCACCAGTTTTTAATTGGTTCTTGTTGAATTCATCAATTAATTGTTGAACGAAACCTACTTGTAATAATTGAACTGGAGAAACATTTACTGAAACATGTACTCCATAAGGCTCTAAACGCTTAGCTAACTTAAATGATTCAGTAATTACGAATCTACCAATATCTAGCATATGTCCACGCTTTTCAGCTAATTCAATGAATATTTGTGGTGATTTATCACGATACTTAGGATTTAACCATCTGATTAACGCTTCAAAACCATCTATTCTATTATTAACAATATCGAATTGTGGTTGTAACCACATTTGAAATTCTTGCTCAATTAAACCAGATTCAATATCTCTATCCATTTCATCTGATGCTAAAATGATACTATCCATTGCTGGTTCATAAACAACATAATCTTTACTTGATAAATCTGAAATATTTCTATACGCTAAATCTAGTTTAGTTTCAATATCCTTTAAAGTAATCTTAGTTCTATACATATCTTCACTATCATCAGATTCTAATACTAAATCTTCAAGTGATGTACCTTGCTTTAAGTTATATGTTACAACCTTAACCTCAAGATAAATATTATTTTGTTTAATAGTAATAGGTTTACGTAATGTATCTAATAATTCGTTTACTTTATTTGTAACCTCACCAATTGATGAGTTAGGGAATACAACCATAAACTTAGAATCATCCATATGATAGATTTCTAAATCTTGAAATGTATTTCTTAATATTTTTAAGAATTCTACTAATGCTAAATTATATTGAGTTCTACCAAAAATAGAAATTAAGTCATTATGCTTGTGAATATTACATTCAACAAATGCTATATCCATTCCAATATATTCACTAGAAATAATCTTTTGGAATCTAGTTGATAAGATGAATCCATTCTCACAACCAGTAACTTCATTATGACCAGATAAATTTCTTAAATCTTGTGCTTCGTTATAATCAAGTGTAACATCAGTACCCATCAAGTAATAGCTTCTAGAAATATAAAGTGGAGATAATTGGAAATATCTTACTTCATCACGCATATCATCAAGAGGAACCTCACAAATAAATGCTTTATTATTCCTAATTACCTTCATAATAGGTTCTCTATCAGCAACATTTAAGAATTGATTTAAATCTACTTCTCTAGATATACCATAAATCTTTTTAAACGTTTTATTAGTAAATATTATCTTACCATTCATATCGATTCTTAATACGATAGCTTCTGTTTTTTGAAGTGCATGTCTATCAGCTCTTAATAATTGACTTGTTTTTAAACATCCTAAAATGAATATTGCTAGCATGCCTGCAACTACTAATATACCAATTACATAGAATATAATTGCTTGCTGATATACCCATGCTATTCCTAAATAATTATCAGTTATATCAATAATTACTGTGAAATAACCTTTAAGTGTTTTATTTTGAATTGCTGATACAGCTGATCTATTAATTGCTAAAGAATAAACATTTGATAATATTCCATTTTCATTAATATCATTTTTATAGCTTGTACCAAACATATCAGATGAAGCTACTGAAGTACCAACTTGAATTCCATCTACATTTTCAAAAGTAATAATACCTTCATCATTGAATACAACTATTTGATCTTTTATAAATGAGAAGAAATTAGTTGCGGAAATCCTTGTTACTAAATATTCAGTGTCAGTTACTTGCTTACCAAAATAGAAATAATAGTTTGTATCTCTAACTGGTACTCCTTCTTCAACTACAGTTGGTTCAAATGTCCAAGCTTCCTCATAAACAACTGCAACATCTAATCCTGAGAATTTAGATTTTAATGATTGTTGATGATTTCCTAATCTCTCAAATACCTTAGTATTATCATGACTAGCACGGTAATCATATACTAATTCATTAGAAACATCTTTGATGTATAAATC
Organism: uncultured Caryophanales bacterium; assembly: GCA_946407635.1. Classification (GTDB taxonomy): domain Bacteria; phylum Bacillota_I; class Bacilli_A; order Acholeplasmatales; family Anaeroplasmataceae; genus Anaeroplasma. The sequence continues at coordinate 12,365 of CAMJOZ010000031.1, read as the reverse complement.
GTAATAGTAATTTATTTTTTCATTAACAATTTTATTTTGACTTTCGACAACCTCAAGTCCTAATTCCTTCATTGAGTTTTCAACTTTTCCACTTCGGATTGATAGGTAAAAACAGAAGGCAACTGCAGCATAAGATACTAATAAAACTACTGCAGCTAAAATATACCATCTTAAATCTCTTAGTCTCAAAGTGACACCCCCTTTTTATTACAATAATAAAAAATGTTAGTTATAATATAAATATTATAAAATATATTGTTATTTTAGTCAAGAAACCAATATTATTAGAAATAAAAAAACTATATGACTCTAATAAACAGAATTCCCATTGAAAAAAGTGGAAACTGGCTGCCATTTTATTAGGCCCTATAGCTTTGCGTCGCTGAATTTCTTCAGTTTTGCCACAACACTTATATATATTTTACATTTTTTATTAGCTTTTTACAAGAAAAATGAAAAAAGAACGGCCTAATTATTGCAATTAGGCCTTCATTTTTACTTATTTAATTCTTTTAATAGCTTATCAGCTATATATTGTGGAGCTTCTTCATAGCTATAGAATTGTCTCATAAAATATCCACTACCTTGAGTCATACTCTTCAAATCATTAACATATTCCAAAATTTCAGATTCAGGAACTAAAGCTTCAATCTTTTGGTCCTTAACTGAGTTAAAGTCCATATTTAAAATCTTACCTCTACGAGAGTTTAAGTCAGATAAAATTGTACCAACTAATTCAGGGTGAACAGTTACAGTCATCTTAATAATTGGTTCTAGTAATACAGGCTTACACTTCATATAAGCATCCTTAAATGCTAATATCGCAGCCATCTTAAACGCTAATTCATTAGAATCTACTGTATGATATTTACCATCTTTTAATACTGCTTCTACACCAATAACCTTACAGCCAGCTAAAAGACCCTTCTCACATGCTTCAAAGAATCCTTTTTCAACTGCAGGGAAATAATTTTTAGGAACAGCACCACCAAAAATTTCTTCTCTAAAGATATTCTCTTTGGCAGGTTTGAAATCCATAACAACTACACCGTAGAATCCAGAACCACCAGATTGTTTAATATATCTACCTTCACCAGTAGCTGAACCCTTAATAGTTTCACGATAAGTAACCTTATAATCATTAATATTAACAACTAGCTTATAGGCATTCTTCATCTTTTCAAGAATATAATTTAAATGTCCTAATCCAAGTGTTGCGATAATTAATTCATTAGTTTCAGGGTTTCTTACTACTTCTACTGATTTATCTTCTAATTGAATTTTTTGTAAAACAGATCCTAATTTATCATCATCAGCCTTTGTTGAAGCAACAAGTGACTTATAATAAACTGGACTTGGGAAATCAATTTCTTTATAAGTAATAATATTCTTTGGATCTGATAAAGTCATAGATGTTTCTAATCCATCAACCTTACAAATCGCACCAATATCACCAGCAGTTAATTGTTGAACTGGATTTAATTTACTACCACAAATAGTAAATAATTGGTTTACAGAAATAGTCTTATCTAATTTTGAAATATATACTTCATCATTAACCTTTATTGAACCAGAATTTACTTTAAAAATAGATGTAACTCCACTGAATGAATCAACAGTTGTTTTAAATACAAACGCACTGAATGGTTCACTATTTAAAGTTTTTCTAGCTACTTCATTACCATTTTTATCTAACCCCTTGAAAGGATTTAAATCAGATGGATTAGGTAAGTAATCAATTAGCATATCTAAAAGAGTATGAATAGTAATATTATTTTGTGCAGAACCAACTAATACTGGTATTAATTCGCCACCTAGTACTGCTTTTCTTAAACCATCTTGAATTTCTTGATTTGTTAATGTTTCTCCTGAGAAAAATTTTTCCATTAATTCTTCGCTTGTTGAAGCAACAGCCTCAACCATTGTATTGTGAAGTTCTAATACCTTATTTCTCTTATCTGGATAAATTTCAGAATCTTCACAAGTTTTACCATTATATTTTCTAGCCTTTAATGCAACAACATTGATATAACCATCAAATGAATCATTATGACCCATAGGATAACAGAAAGGAGTCGCATCCTTACCTAATTTTTCTCTTATTCCAGCTAAAACATTCTCAAAATGAACATTTTCCTTATCCATCTTATTTACATAAATAAGTGTTGGAATATTTCTCTTTCTTAATAAATTCCAATGCTTTACTGTTTCAACCTCAACACCACTAGAAGCGTCAATAACTAAAATAGCTCCCTTTACTACATTGATTGTTGCGATTGCTTCACCAATAAAATCATCATTACCAGGAATATCTATTAAATTAACTAGATAATCCTTGTATTCAACAGGTACTACAGATAATCTACATGAAGATTTTCTTGCTTTTTCTTCAGCTAAATAATCACTTATAGTTGTTCCTTTATCTATATTCCCTTTAGGTTTGTCGTAGGCAACAGAATACATTGATTCAATCAATGAAGTTTTACCTGAGCCTTGATGTCCTAAGACAACGACATTTCTTTTTTTGATTTCATCCATTAAAAATTTCCTCCTATATTTAGTTTTAATCGAACTCTACATTTCCATTATATTATAAAAAATTTATTATGTTAAGAACTAATTTTAAAATGGTTACCGCAAAGTAACCATCTTATTTTTTTATTCATTTCTTGTGAGTGTAACTTCCTTACCATAGTAACAAATATGAATAACTCCAGGGCCACATGATATACCAATTATTGGTCCAATCCAATAATCATAAACTGTTGCGTTTAATTCCTTTTCAAATCTTTCTTTTAGATAATCAACAGCGTCTTGAGCCATACCTTGACCTAAATATATTAAAGGATTTTTATCATCTTCGTTAATAGAATTTTTAACAACTTCAAATAATCTTTGATAAGAAGCCTTTGAGCCCTTTACCTTTTCAATAACACAGTTATGACCTAAAGTATCTGTAACTATAATAGGCTTAACACTAAATAAATTACCAAAGAAAGCCGCACCTGCAGATACTCTTCCTTGAGCCTTTAAGTATGTTAAAGTTCCAACTGTACCACATAAATTGCAATATTTCTTATATTCTTCATTATGCTTAACATTTTCTTCTATTGTTTTCCCTTCATCTCTTAACTTACAAGCCTCAATAACCTGAATACCTAATGTCATGCCTGCTCTCTTAGAATCAATACCAACTATTTGTCTATCAGGATATTCTTTTCTTAAATCTTCAGCAACGATATTAAAAACACCAAAAGAACCACTTAACGCACTTGTACAAGCTATATATAATATATCTAATCCTTGATCTAGATATTTTTTCATCTTATCTCTAAATTCACTATTAGGAATTAAGCTTGTTCTAATTTTATTATTAGTATCCTTGATCCAATCATAAATTTGAATTGCTGAATACTCTTCATAATTTAAATCAGCGTGATAATCCTTTCCATTAATATTTATCATCATTCTAAAATAATCAATATTATATTTCTCCCTAATTTCTTTAGTTAAATCACTAGAAGAATCTGTAAATATTTGATACATATAAGCCACCCTCTCAAATTCCAAGAATATATTTTATTTTAACTTAATAAAGAAAACTATGCAAGAATGAGCAATATTATATAGAAATATTTAATTAAAAATGGTATTATTTAATATGTTTAGGAGATACTAATATGATAATAACATTGATATTATTAAGCCTATCGATAGCTTCATCAGGCTTAATATGCTTCTTTACAAATACATATACTGAGTGGTACTTTATTTTACTTTATGTTCTAGCAATACCATTATTCTTTATTGCTTGGATGATAATCTATATAATAATGTTATGGTTTATTTCTTTATTCTTCAGCAAGAAAAAGAAGGTAAAAAAACCAAACCTATTTGCTTATTGGTTTGTTAGACAAACAGCTTATTTAGTGTTATTATTAGCGAGAGTAAAAGTTAAAAGAAATAAAGCTGAATATCCTAACGTAAAAACATTGATAATAACAAATCATACTTCTAATTTTGATTTGCTACCATTGATATGGTATTCAAGACCTCAACCATTAAATATAATATCAAAGCCATCTTTATTTAATATACCAATTTTTGGTAAATTCATTTATAGATCTGGCTTTATAAGTATTGATAGAGAAAATGATTTTAACGCTGTTAAATCAATATTAAGAGCTTCTAATACAATCAAAGATAATTATGCAAGTATTCTATTATGTCCTGAAGGAACTAGAAATAGAAATCCTGAAAATGGATTATTAGAATTTAAAGCAGGTGGCTTTAAAATAGCTTATAAACCTAAATGTCCAATAACTGTTGTTGCGATAAAAAACGCAAACCTAGTTAAAAAGAATTGGTGGAAAAAATTATATTCAACTATATATATAGATATATGTGAAGTAATTGAATACGAAAAATATGAAAAATGGAATACTATGGAATTAGCAGCGTATTCTAAAAAATTAATTGAAGAACAATTAAAGACACATGACAAATAAAAAATCCACTCGATGTGGATTTTTATTTTTGTTCTTCGATTTCTTCTTTTGAATCTTCTTTATTTTGATGTTTTAAGCTTTGAATATATAAAAATATAATTAATATTCCAAACACAAATATTCCTTCAGAAAAACCTAATATATTGTTAATTACAAGCTTAATATTACTAGCGTCTGCTAACTGTTTAAATTCAGTTGTTGAAAAGACATTTTTATTTATTAATATTATCGCAGTAGTTAATAATGCAGTAACAATAACACCAAATGCTAATACTATATATTCTTTATAATCTTTAAGCTTCTTTAGCATTTAAAACATCCTCCTTAGCTTCTTCTTTTACTTCATCGTTTTCTACACTATCAAAATAAGCTGTATCATCTTTAAATAATGAAGTGTTTTTAACAGCCTTATAGATAGGCTCATAAATTAATACAGCTAATAACACACTAATGAAGCCTGTAATAATTGATCCTGGTATTTTTGATGTTGCAGTAATTAAAGAAGCTGTAAAATTAAAATCTTGAACCATAAATCCTTCTAATAACCATCTTAAGAAAAATTCACCAATTATATTTACGAATACCGCAACTGATATAGAAAATAAAGCTGCTTGACTTCTTTTTGATAATTTATATGAGAATATACCTGCGAGTAATGTTCCTACAAAGAAAACAAATGAGAAAATAGGTATATATAATGAAATTCCAATTGCATTTTCTGAACCAAATAGATTTAAATTTAATACTGAATTTAATCCTGTATCAAAACTAAATTGAGATTTATCACCAATAATAAATAATACTAAACTAAATACAAATAATGAAAATAATACACCTGATGATATAAATAATAATCTTTTTGTATTAGCTTTTTTCTTTAGTACTAATCTAAATAAGAAACCAACAATAAAACCAATTAAGAATTTTAATATAAATGTTCTTAAAATAGTTGAAGGCTTTGTTGTATAAAATATTACATCATATAATCCCATACCTAAACTTCCAACTAATCCACCTTCAATACCACCTAGTAATAAGGCAGAAACAATCATAACAAAGTTACCTAAATGGACAAAGTCACCAGCTGGCATTCTTATTTGAACAAATGTACCAGCGCAGCATAAGGCACTTAGCATTGCAACAACTACTATTTTGTTGATAATATTTTCATTTTTTGACATAATAATCATCTCCTCGATATAGCACCTATTATATACCTATCTGGTATCATTTAAATATCCAATTTTAAAATATTTTTAGATACCAGATAAAAATGTAAAAAAATAATCGCGATATCGCGACTATTACATAATTAAGCTCTCACATCTAGATAAAATTTGTCTAAAATCATAATCATCAATTCTTATTGCATAAAGCTTTTTGAATCCTTGCTTCATTTGCTTTCCACTAACTAAGATTGGATAAAGTTTGTCACTATAATACTGCATAAGTTGATTTTTTTTGCCACTTGGAAGTGTGTAGTCCTTTAATGAATCAATCATTACTGTAAGCTTATCCCATTCTTTGATTGGCATAGTTTTATATTCATCCATAGTACCAGATTCATTAACTGTAATCATTTGCTTTAAGCTTGGTAATAAAGTTGAAATCATATGATTATAATAATTATCTTGCATACAAATGCTCCCCCTATTTAATAAACATACATTAAATATTTTATAAAGTTAAAATATTTTTTCAAACTAAAAGCGTTTACTATTATTATTTTTGTGTTACTTTTTCCAAAACAAGCCATAATAAAAAGAGCAGTTATTTCTGCTCTTCATTTATTAATCTTCAAAAGATGCTAATAATTTATTTTCTATTTCTTCAGCTATTTCAGGATTATTCTTTAAGAACTCTTTTGTATTTTCTCTTCCTTGTCCAATCTTAGTGTTTTCATAACTGAACCAAGCACCAGACTTATTAATAATATTAGCTTCAACAGCCATATCAACTAATTCACCTAATCTAGAAATACCTTTACCATAAATAATATCACATTCAGCTGTCTTAAATGGTGTTGCAACCTTATTCTTAACTACCTTAATAATTGCTCTATTACCTATAATAGTTGAACCATCCTTAATTGCTTCTCCTCTTCTTATTTCTAGTCTTACACTTGAGAAGAATTTTAAAGCTCTACCACCAGTTGTAGTTTCTGGATTACCAAACATAACTCCAACCTTTTCTCTAATTTGGTTAATAAATATCGCAACACACTTAGTTTTAGAAATTAAACCAGCCATCTTTCTCATAGCTTGACTCATAAGTCTTGCATGTAGACCAACATGGTTATCTCCCATTTCTCCGCTTAATTCAGCTTCTGGTACTAATGCGGCAACACTATCTATAACAATAATATCTACTGATCCTGATTTAATTAAAGCTTCTGCTATTTCTAAAGCTTGTTCTCCTGAATCTGGTTGAGATAAAATAAGATTTTCAACATCTACACCTAATGCTTTAGCATATACTGGATCAAGTGCATGTTCTGCATCTATAAATGCAGCGTAGCCACCTTCTTTTTGAGCATTTGCAATCGCATGTAAAGCAAATGTAGTTTTACCACCTGACTCAGGTCCATATATTTCAATTATTCTTCCTTTAGGATATCCACCAACACCTAACGCTCTATCAAGTGTTATTGAACCACTGGAAATAACTTCAACCTTTTCAGTTGCTTTATCTCCCATTCTCATTACAGAGCCCTTACCGAACTCCTTTTCAATTGATTTTAACGCAGCCTCTAAAGCTTGCTCTCTTGTATTATTTTCTGCCATAATTTCTCCTTATACTGATTCTAATATAACTTTTCTATTTTTCCAGAAATATTCAACACCTGATAATATAGTTAATAAACAAGCAATATATATTAATACTTGACCAATATATAAAACTACATCATGAATTCCATAGAAAAATAAAACAATAATTGCAATCATAGTTATAAATGTCTTCCATTTACCTAATTTCGCAGCGGCTATTACAGTTCCATTTTGTGCTACAAGCATTCTTATTCCTGAAACCATAAATTCTCTAATAATCATAACTACAAAGCACCACATAGGAATAAGTGGTCCATCTGGTAGCTTACCACTATTATTAAGCATTAAAATAGCCATAGCCGAAAATACTAACATTTTATCTGCAAGTGGATCTAAGAATTTACCAAATGTAGTTACTAAATTGTATTTTCTTGCAATATATCCATCAAAAAAGTCAGTTAAGCTTGCTATCGCAAAAATAATAAATTCTATAAAATATAACCAGCTCACATTTAAGAAAATATTATTGTTATTTAACCAAGGGATATAAAATAAAACAATCATAACTGGAATTAAAATAATTCTAAATAATGTTAATTTATTAGGTAATGTCATATACATAAATCTCCAATTTTCAAAATCTAGAAATATTATAACATATTAGTGCCTAATCATAAAGTTATATTTAATTTGAAACAATTTTTTTAATTTCCTAGGATAATTTAATTATATCATGTAAAAATGGCTTTGTTAAGACATTTTTTATTGATAAAAAAGTAAAAAATAAGCCTACTCTCCGACGAAAGTAAGCCATTTTTTTGTTCCATTTTTCCAAAATAAGTATTAAAAATTCAAATAAACTAAAAAAGGAGCTGTAATAAAAAGCCCAGCTCCTCTATATAAAAGAAAGGAAAGTAAAATGTTTAAGACTATTTGTCTTTTGTATCTTAATTATATCAGTTTTTAATTATTTGTCAAATTTAGATTCTTCTATAAACAAAAAAGGAATCAGATTAATAATCTAATTCCTTATTATAATTAATTCTTCTTACCTTGGTTAGCTACTGCAGCTTGCTTCTTTAAGATTTCTTCTTGATTTCCTAAATATTCAACTCTATCAATATTTAATTTATCATCATAATACTTGAAATGATAAACTCTAGGAACTCCAGTAGGAATATTTAAGTTGATAATATCTTGATCACTAATATTCTCTAAATATTTAACTAAAGCTCTTAATGAATTACCGTGTGCAGCAACGATAACTCTCTTACCATCTAATAAATCCTTCTTGATAGTTGATTCATAGAATGGAACGACTCTATCAATTGTAGTCTTTAAAGATTCAGTTAAAGGTAAATCCTTCTTATCTACATTTCTATATGCAGCTTGTAAAGCTGGATTTCTATCATCAGTTTCTGTTAATGCAGGTGGACAAACATCAAAAGATCTTCTCCAAATCTTAACTTGATCTTCACCATACTTTTCTGCAGTTTCACTCTTATTTAAGCCTTGTAAAGCACCATAATGACGCTCATTTAATCTCCAAGTCTTAAATACAGGTAACCATTCTCTATCCATTTCCTTTAAAGCATAATTTAAAGTATGAATAGCTCTTTTTAAATATGAAGTATAGCAAACATCAAAATCATAGCCAGCTTCCTTCATTAATTTACCAGCATTTTTAGCTTCATTAACGCCTGTTTCACTTAAATCTACATCAGTCCAACCAGTGAATAAGTTTAACTTATTCCATTCAGATTCACCATGTCTTACTAATACTAAAATTCTTTCTTCCATGTTTAATTTAATTCCTTTCAAAAAACTAGTTATATTATAAATGATAAATATAAAATATACTTATTGATAACGTTTTCTATAACTTATTTTACTATATTAAGCAATTCAGATACTTCTTTTTTCTTAGGAGGTGAAGGCAATTCATCATAATATCCCATAGGAATAACACAAGCAATTGCCTCATCATCCTTAACACCAATAACCTTCTTTAATCTATTTTCATCAAATATACCCATAATTACAGTCCCTATGCCATAATTAAAGCACGATAAAACAAACCCTTCTGCCATAACTCCAGTATCAAATGATTCAAAATGACTACCTTTTGTTGTTGAAGGAGTTTTATCTTTTTCATAACCAGAAATATTAGTTTTATATGCTAAAACCATCACTCCTTTAGCATTTTTTATGATATTTTTATTCCAATCATGACCAATATTTTCTGAAATTTCATTAATTTTTTTATTATCATTTGTAAAATAGAATCTAACTATTTGAGTATTTTTCCAAGTAGGCTGAAATCTTGTTGCGTCAATAATCTTTTCTACAACCTTAATATCAATTTCTTTATCATTAAAGCTTCTAATTGTTCTTCTTGTTTTAAGTCCTTCAATTAATTCCATATTATTTTATTTTCAACCCTTCACTAAATGCTTTGGCTACTGATTCACCAATTATTCTATAAGTATTATCAACACTATCGAAAGTAACAATACCTAATTTATCATAATCAATTTTGCCATTCTTTAAATATTTCTCATCAACTGAAATATTCATAACCTCACCTATTAGCTTTTCTCCCTCAAATGATTTAACCTTACATTCTAAAGTAAGAGGATAATCTAAAATAATAGGGGCATTAACATATTTGGATTTTTCAATCTTAACTCCACTTTTAGCTATTTTATCTTCTTTATTTCCAGATGCGATTCCGAAATAATCAGAAATAGTTATTGTATCTTTTGTTGCGAAAGAAACTGTAAACGCACCAGTTTCTCTTAAATTTTTAGTTGTTTTATGTTCTGATAATGTAATAGTAACTTCCTCATAATCAGATTGAATACCCCATGCCGCGTTCATCGCATTAGGATTTCCATCTTTATCATATGTACCAATAATTAATACTGGCAATGGTGTAAATATTAATTTTTTACCTAAATCTTTTCTCATATTAAATCGTCCTTTCAATATAGTATAATTATTTTATCACATTTTTAAATGTTAGCACATAAAAGAATAATAAAAATACCAGCACTTTATTATTATACTGGTATATATTATTTATTTTATTTACCTAAACAGAATTTAGTAAATAGTGCATCTAATAGCTCATCTTCGTAGCTTTCGCCTGTGATTTCACCTAATAAATCAAAGGCTTTTTTTATGTCTATTTCAATTAAAGATATATCAACTAAATTTAAACAAGCATCATAAGCTTCTATTATAGAATTATATGCTTTATCCATTAAATCTATTTGTCTAATATTATTTAAATAATTACCTTCCATTTTAGTAATATTATTGATAGATGTAATTTCTAATATCTTTTTAGCTAATAAATCCATTCCTTCATTTTTAAGTGCTGAAATAGAAATTGCATTATCAAATTTAATTTTAGATTTTAAATCGCTCTTATTTAAAATAACAATTCTATTTTTATTTTCTGTTATTTTAATTAAATATTTATCTTCTTCCTTTAAATCTTCACTAGAATCTAAAACTAATAAAACTAAATCACAGCTATCTAACGCTTCTTTAGATCTTTTTATACCGATTGATTCTACTAAATCCTTAGTTTCATGAATACCTGCAGTATCAACTAGATTTAAAGTAACATTACCAATAGTCAAATTATCCTCAACTAAATCTCTAGTAGTTCCTGGAATATTTGAAACAATTGCTTTATCCTTTTCAAGCATCATATTTAATAAAGATGATTTACCAACATTAGGTCTACCTACTATCGCTGTTTTAATACCATGTATCGCAACATTAGTTATTTTAGAATTATCTAATATTTCTTTCATCTTATCTTTTAATTCTAATAATACAGGCTCTAAATATTTATGAGTAACATCAACCATATCCTCATATTCAGGATAATCAATATTAACCTCTATTTTAGCTAATATATCTAATATATCATTTCTAAATTTATGAACTAAATTAAGTGTAGATTTTCTTAAAGATGATAATGATGCGTTTAAGGCAATATCATTAGTTGATGAAATAACATCCATTATTGCCTCTACACCAGTTAAATCAGCCTTGTGATTTAAGAATGCTCTTTTAGAGAATTCTCCTCTTTCAGCTAATCTAAACCCTATTTCTAATAATCTTTTAATAATCTTTTCAATAACGAATGTTCCACCATGACAATTTATCTCTACCATGTTTTCTCCATCAAAAGATTTTGGTGCGAAATAAACATTACATAATACTTCATCAATAGGGTTATTATCCTTATCTAAAATATATCCATAATTAATAGTATGTGATTTTACTTTAGTTAAATCCTTACCACTAAAAATACTACTTATTAATTTTATTGAATCATCGCCAGACGCTCTTATAACAGCGATAGCTGAAACACCATATGGAGTAGCTAGAGCACAAATGTTTTCCATAATATCAATTCCTTCATTATTATAATTTTATTTTATTCTTTTTAATTCTTTTTACAATAATTATTGTAATAATTGATAATAATATTACTGAAAAAACTATAATTATAATGAGTAAATAATTATTCTCATTAGAATCGTTATATGAATAATTAATATTAAAATAATAAGTATCCATATTATTGGTTGCTTTCAACAAATATACTCCATCTTTGTTTGCTTTAAAATAATCAGATTCTAAATATATATCATCACCTTTATTAAAATAATTAAAATTAACTAACTTTTCTATTATTTCATTTCTTGTATATATTTTATTAAAATCAAAGCTTGATGATATTAAATCATCATCTTCATTAATAATATCTAATACTTCTATTTTAATAATTATTTCTTCTTGATTATCATATTCATCAACTACTTTAACATTATAATTATAATTACCTGGCTTATTATAATTATTTTTATAATCATCTAAATCAATATATTCAAATCTACAATTTGTTTTATCTATCTTTTTAATATAGTTTTTTATTTCATTTTCATTAATCTTTTTATTAATATTTGTAATAATATTACCTTTCTTATATAAAATTGGTTTAACATCATCTATAACATTAATATTAAAATTTAATGTTTTATTAATTTTATTTAAAACATTTATA
>CAMJOZ010000030.1 GCA_946407635.1 uncultured Caryophanales bacterium | reverse complement strand
AATCTAATTAACTTAGATTCTTTTTTCTTTTCTTCAAGCTTAAATACACTTCTTCTCATTAGTGTTGGATAAAATTCATAAACACCAAGTTCAGTTCCATGCTTAATAATATCATCAAGCTTATCACCTTTAGGATAACCTTGGAATATACTAACAAAAACCGGCAACTCCATATTACCGGTTTTTTCTTCTATTATTTCAAATGTAACCTTATTAGAATCAATTGATTTAATACTAGCTAAATAAGTTTTATTTTGATCACTAACTAATATTTCATCACCAATTCTAGATCTCATAACCTTAGCAATATGAAAAGCATCATCACCATCTATTACTAAAGCTTCAAGATTCTCATGTGAAATAAAATATTTTTGCATTATTGTTGATCCTTATATTTCTTGTACTTAATAGAAATTAATACTAAAAGTGGAATCATAATAATTACACCAAGAATAAGTGGTGCAGAATAATAAATAGCTGAATTAAATACAGCAAAGAAATCACCACTAGCTGTAATTAAATTATAAATAAAATTAAATAATGTAATAAATACTAAAACAAAGAATGCAATAAATGATGTTTTATATAATACTGAAACTTTAGTTCTAATATTATTTTTAGCTGCGTGACATACAGCTTTATATGTTTCTTCATCCATTTGTTCAATGAATAAGCAATCATATGCATATGGCTTCATTGCTCTATTTTCATCAACATCACCTTTATTATTTTCTACTAATGGACAAACAAATACTAATTCAAGAGTTTCTTTATTTTGATATAATTCATATCTACCCTTAAACTTCTTATTTTGCTTAATATATATATAATCATTGAAATCAATAGTAGTTACTTCTTTTTGTTCAAAACAACCAAATTCAACTAAATTCTTAGCTTTTTCTGTAGCTTCTCTGTCATTTTCAGCTAATAATAGCTTTTCATATTCCTTTAATTCTGGTTCTTCATTCTTAACTTTTTCTACTGTTTCGATTTCTTCTAATCCATCAAATTGATTTTGTTCCATAATATAAAACCTCCATAAAAATACAAAAATATTATATCAAAGAATATATTCTATTTCAATTTATATTTAATTTATAAAATTAAAAGTCTCTTAAATTAATAAGAGACTAATAAATTATTTAAATAAACTCTTAAATCTTTCCCATGGAGATTTAGATGTTTTCTTTTCAATATTACCTAATTCTTCAATAAGTTTCTTTTCTTCTTGAGTAAGTGATGTAGGTACTTCGATATTACAAATAACATATTGATCACCACGAGCTGAACCACCCTTAGGATTTTTAGTTCCTCTACCACGCAATCTTAGCTTAGTTCCTGGTTGAGTACCAGCTGGAATCTTAACACTAACATTACCATCAATAGTTGGAACTTCAATAGTATCACCTAAAGCAGCTTGTGTATAAGATAGTGGAATTGTTAAATAAATATCTAAACCATCACGCTTGAATTGCTTATGCTCGCCACATTGGAATGTAATATATAAATCACCATTTGGTCCACCATTAATACCAGTTCCACCATAGCCTTCCATACGAAGACTCATACCTGTTTGCATACCTGCAGGTATTGTGATTTCAACATCCTTAGTTCTCTTAACTCTTCCACGACCGTTACATTCAGGACATTTCTTAGTAACAATCTTACCTCTACCATTACAATCAGGACAATTAGTTTCTACATTTGTATAACCAAAGATAGATTGTTGACGCATAATAACTCTACCACGGCCACCACACTTTGGACATGTTTTAATATCATCTTTAGATGCCGCACCAGAGCCACCACAATGGATACATTCATCATCAACTGTTAAACGAATTTTCTTTTTACATCCGTAAACAGCTTCTTCAAATGTAATAGACATTTGTTTTTCAATATCTTGACCTTGTCTTGGAGAATTAGATTGTCTTCTTCCACCACCAAAGAATTGATTAATGATATCTTCAAATCCACCAAATCCAGCACCACCGAAGCCACCTGCTCCACCGCCAAATCCTTGAGTTGGATCGTCAAAGCCATATTGATCATATCTAGCCTTTTTATCTGGGTCAGATAATGTATCATAAGCTTCATTAATCTCTTTGAATTTCTCTTCAGCTCCAGGCTCTTTATTAATATCAGGGTGATATTTTTTTGCTAACTGTCTATATGCTCTTTTTATTTCATCATCTGAAGCACCTTTTTGTAAACCTAGCACTTCATAATAATCTCTCTTATTAGCCATAAAGCTCTCCTTTCACGCAATATAAAGGGCCTAAGCCCTTTAATTGTTGTATTAATATTATTGAACGTCTGAGAAATCAGCGTCTACAGTATCTGAACCGTTAGGTCCACTTTGGTTAGTTGAACCACCATTATTATTGTTATTGCCTTGGTTAGCTTCTTGAGCTTGTTGATAAGCCTTAGTAGCAATACCTTGAGCAACCTTTTCTAATTCTTCTTTCTTTGTACGAATTTGATTTAAATCCTTAGAATCAATAGCCTTTTGTAATTCTTCACATAAGTCTTCAGCTTGTTTCTTTTCATTTTCATCAACATTCTTTAAGTCATTTAATGCTTTCTTAGTTTGGAAGATTAATTGGTTAGCTTCATTAATTAAATCAGCTTCTTCCTTACGAGCTTTATCAGCCTCAGCATTTTCTTCTGCTTCTTTTACCATACGGTTGATTTCATCTTCTGATAAACCACTACCACCTTGGATAGTAATCTTTTGTTCTTTACCAGTACCTAAGTTCTTAGCTGATACATTAACGATACCATTAGCATCGATATCAAACTTAACTTCAATTTGAGGAACTCCTCTTGGAGCAGCAGGAATATCGCCTAATTGGAATCTACCTAATGTCTTGTTATCAGCAGCCATTGGTCTTTCACCTTGAAGTACATGAATATCAACAGCAGGTTGATTATCAGCAGCAGTTGAGAATACTTGACTCTTTGAACAAGGAATTGTTGTATTTCTATCAATTAACTTAGTGAATACACCACCTAAAGTTTCAATACCTAATGAAAGTGGAGTAACATCTAGTAATAATACATCCTTAACATCACCTGTTAATACACCACCTTGAATTGCAGCACCCATAGCTACAACTTCATCAGGGTTTACACTCTTATTTGGTTCTTTGCCTAATTCTCTCTTAACTAATTCTTGAACAGCTGGAATACGAGTTGAACCACCAACTAATAATACTTGGTCAAGATCCTTTGGAGTTAATTTAGCATCCTTTAATGCACGTCTAACTGGTCCTAAGCATCTATCAACTAAATGAGCTGTTAATTCATCAAATTTAGTACGAGATAATGTTCTATTTAAGTGAAGTGGACCTGCAGTTGGACTCATAGAAATGAATGGTAATTGGATTTCAACTGATGTAACACCACTTAAATCCTTCTTAGCCTTTTCAGCTGCATCCTTTAATCTTTGAACAGCCATCTTATCATTTGTTAAATCAACGCCTGATTCTTTCTTAAATTCTTGGATTAACCAATCCATAATTGCCTTATCGAAGTCATCTCCACCTAATACATTATCACCAGCAGTTGATAATACTTCAAATGTACCATCAGCAAGTGATAAGATACTAACATCGAATGTACCTCCACCTAAGTCAAATACTAATACTGTTTGTTCTTTATCAGTCTTATCAATACCATAAGCTAACGCAGCAGCTGTTGGTTCATTGATAATACGTAATACATCTAAGCCTGCAATTTTACCAGCATCCTTAGTTGCTTGACGTTGAGCATCATTGAAATATGCTGGAACTGTAATAACAGCCTTATCTACTTTTTCACCTAAATAAGCTTCTGCAGTTTTCTTTAAATTTTGTAAAATCATTGCAGAAATTTCTTGTGGAGTATATTTCTTACCTTGAATATCTACACGATAAGAATTGTCTCCCATATGTCTTTTGATTGAAGAAACTGTATCAGGGTTAGTGATAGCTTGACGTTTAGCAACATCACCAACTTGAATTTCTTCTCCTTTGAATGCAACAACAGATGGAGTAGTACGAGAACCTTCAGCGTTTGTAATAACCTTAGCTTCTCCACCTTCCATAACACTTACACATGAATTTGTTGTACCTAAATCGATACCGATAACTTTATTTGATGCCATAATCTATTCCTCTTCTTTCTTTTCTTCATTTTTTTCTTCTGGTTTTTTATTTACAACTACCATTGCTGGTTTTAAAACTCTATCCTTATACATATATCCATCCTGCATAACTCTTAAAACTGAATTTTCAGGTTTTGTTTCATCCCATTCAGTTTGAACAGCTTGCATAACCTTTGGATCAAATTCCTTATTCAAAGATTCAATATGTGATAAGCCTTCACGTTTCATAATGTCAACAATTTGGTTTGCAATCATTTGGAAACCAATTTGATAGTTTTTAACTTCTGGATTACTAGATTCCATATTAACAATCTTAACAAACATATCAATTGGTGTTACAAGTTCACCTATAACACTTTGAGATGCATATTTACGATCCTTAATAGCTTCTTCTTTTAATCTCTTTTTTGTATTTTCCATTTCAGCGAATACTTTTAAATATTCGTTTTTAAGTTCAGCATATTTTAAATCAGCTTCTTTTAATTTAGCCTCAAGCTTAGCAATTTCTGATTTATGCTTATCCTTTTTTTCTTTTTTTGTTTCTGTTTTAGGTTCTTCCTCAGTTTTTTCTTCTTTTTGAGGCTCTTCCTTTACATCAACTTCTTCATCCTTGATTTCTTCATCAAGGTCCTTTTCAACTTTATTCTCTTCCAACTTTTTTACACCTACCTTCTATCGAGCTTTTTCATACTTCTTGCAATATATTCGATAAGAGGTACTGTTGCTCTATAATTCATTCTTGTAGGTCCAACTAATACGATAGTTCCTGATTCATTATTATTAATTGCATAAGGAAGTGAAATAATTGAACATTCCTTAAAGCCTTCATTTTTATTCTCAGTACCTACTGTTATTTTAAGACCACTATTCAAATCAGCTACCATATCCAAGAATTCTTCACTATCGACAGCTTTGATTAATTTTTGCATTCTTTGATAATCTTGGAATTCAGGTTGATTTAATAATTTAGATAATCCTGCGTCATATGTTGAACCATGCAAGAATCTTTCGAATACTTTTATCATGAAATTTAAAATATCATCTTGGAAATCAACCATTTGTCTAATTTTAGGCTTAGCTGCTTCCTTAGATAAAATATCTCTAATTTCATAAATTGAATGACCATACATTGCACTATCAAACATACCAATTATACGCATTAAATCATCCATCTTATAACCATTTGGTATAAAAATCTTTTGATGCTCTACCTCACCAGCATTTGTAACTATTAATAATACTGCTTCACTATCAGATAGTGGAACAATTTCAAGCTTATATACTTTAGCTAAATCACTAGTCGAACCAACGATTGCTGCATAATAGCCTGTTAAATCACTAATAAATGTTACAAGCTTTTTGATAACATCATCCTTTGATAAATATCTGTTATCTAAAATTTCATCAACATATTTATAATATTCAGTAACATCATTATCTCTAATAAATAAATGCTCTAAATAATATCTATATCCTATATCAGATGGAATTCTACCAGATGATGTATGAGTCTTCTTAAGATATCCAGTTTCTTCAAGCTCTTGCATTTCATTTCTTAATGTAGCACTTGAAAAAGCAAGATAAGGTTTTTCAGTTAATATCTTAGAACCAACTGGTTCTTGAGATGTAACATATTCTTCAATTATTGCCTTAAGCACTAATTTTTGTCTATCACTTAACAATTAACTCACCTCGCATCTTTTAGCACTTTCTTTATCTAAGTGCAATTATATTATAAAACACCCGTTTAGCACTGTCAAGCAAAAAGTGCTAAAATTGTTAAAAATTATTACTTCTTTTTTATAATAAAAAAGACTCCGGAATTTCCGGAATCTTCACAATATTAAACTGTTATATTATATGTAGTTTTTCCTTCAACGAACGTAATTGTTTTAGTTGTATTAGTACTATCTTTTTCATATTTAACATTTACGCTTGTTTTTGATTTAGGACATAATATAGTTAATGTTTTTGTATTAGAATCATATTTATGACAAACATCAGCTGAACCTATAATTGAAGCTTGAGAAACAACATCAGATAAGACTATATGATATTCAATAAAATAATCTTCTGTTAAATTGTCAAATCCATAAATAGTTGAATAAGTTCCACCAGGATATGTTAATCTAAAACCAAAATTACTAACACTACTATCTATCCTAGTAATAATGTTTTTAGTACCAATTTGCTCCCATATATAATAATTTTTTGAACTAGATATAATTTGATGTTCCATATTTTCTGGTAAATTTATAATTTTATAATCAAATTGATATTCATATACACCATCAACTAAATTTATTGAAATTTGCTCATAATTACCATCAGTTGCATTATAATATAATTTATTTGTAGAACTTCTTGGAACTATTGATTTTAATATTCTAGTTTCAGAATCATAACAACTAACATAATTATTATCATTTTCAAAACCTAAATCAGGAACGTTTTTAATAATATATTCATCGCATTCAAATGCTTCATCAACATAAACATATCTATAATTATCTGGATTATCCTTATAATAATACTTAAAACTGTAATTATTAAAACCAGAAATATTACCATAATATTTTTTACCATTCATAATTTTAATTAAAGTATCATTTTCTCCTTCAACTTCAACATCACTTGGTAAATCAATTTCATAGAATTTAATATTTGTTCCAATTGTTATAAATCCAGATTTAATATCATCCTCAGTTGGTGTTATTTCAAACGATTTATCACCATATTTTTCAGAAACTATATATTTTTTATTGGCAGATAAACTATAATAATTATTTCCACCATCAACTACTGGTTCAACAATTTCTCCATTTTCATCAAAAACATTATAATCATAAATTTCATTTGATAATATTCTTATTAAAGATGTATTTATAGTTAAATAGATATCTCTATAGCTATAACTATCTGTTACTCTATCATATTTAACATCACCATTATAGAAAATATAGCCTGTTTGAATTGATCTTCCATTATAATTAAATCTAACAGTTCTAAAATTTTCAGTAGTATATTTACTTATATACTCTTGAGCTTTATAAACTAATTCACTAGTTTCTTTATCATAAAAATTAATATATATACAAGTTTCAGGATATGTTTTAAATGATGATTTAATAGCCCCATTTTCAAAATATACTTTAGCATTTGTTGAACATAAAATATTTAAAATAGAGTCAAAAGTAGTAGTTCCTAAATCAATATCATCATCATTAAAGATGTTTTTAACATCTAAATCATATGAATCAATTAACATACCTGTACCATCATGATCTTTAATCATATAAAAATATGAATCTGTAGAACGACTTTCATTCTTATAAAGTCTTGATTTAGCATCTTCATAATAATGAAATGTATCATAATTACTAGAATCTGAATAAATAAGACCATAATTATCAATATTATCAATTGGTCTATTGTCATTCATACTAAAAATTGTATTATTCTTCTTATCATAAAAATAACAAACTGGATTAAAAGTACTATATTCATAATCAAAATAATAATAATTATTATTTGAAAATTGCGAATCATAATTATAATATTTACCATTTATAATATAATTTTCACCTTTATTTAGTTTAGCTACTTTATTATCATAAACGACAAAATATTCTTTATCATTAGGTAATAATATATAGTTTGAGGTTTGATTAGCACCATATTGAGAGTTATATGCATCCTTAATATAACTACATGTTTCATAATCATAAATTTGGCAATTACAATTATTGATTAATTTTATATATATTTTATCATTTGATACAGCCACATAATCATTTTCATATAAACCTGTTTTTAATTCATTTGATGAAATATTAACATCTATATCTTGATAATTTTCAATACTAATTTTACCATTATAATCTCTTGTTCTAGAAGGTAAGACAAATTCAATATTTTTCTTATTCTTAACAATATCAGTCGCACCATCCATAACAAAATTAGCATTTGATAAATCAGATACACCCTTTACAGTTATACTAGCTTTCGCATCTAATTCATTACCAAATTTAACATTCTTACGAATAATTTTTTCTTTCATTTCTTCTGTTTTAATATCAACCTGAACAGTTTTTAAATTTTCATAAGATAAATAAATTGATAAATCTTTTATATAAGAAATTCTATGTGTATATAATTTGCTAGACTTTTCATAATTACCTTCACCAAATGTTGCACTAAATTCTGGAACAACATCAGTATCAACACTTAATTCAATTATTCTTTCTTCTCTTAAATTAGACTTACCACATGAAGCTAATAATATAATGATAGGAATAATTAATAATAAATACTTAATTCTCTTCATATTAATTCCTCCTACTTATCATCAACTAATACTTCAAGAATTGGTTTTCTTGAAACATTATAACATGCGATAACTGCGAATATTAATGCAATTATAAAAGTAATTAAAGCTAATACAATAAATGAAATAAAGATAAATACTGGATTTAAACTCATAGTAAATGGCATAAATTCTTTTACTTCTTTCATTCCCATCGCATAATTGAATCCTATATTAATACCAGCACAAATTAAACCACCAAAGATAATTGTCCAAATATAGCTTCTTAAGAATATTTGAATTATTTCAAAGAAATACATCTTTGTAATATCATTATCCTTCATACCTACAGCTCTTAATAAGCCTAAATAATTCTTTCTTATTTGAACTGAGAAATTAATCGTATTATATAAATTTAGTAGTGTTGCGAAGAAAATAACTCCACCAAAAATACCAAGTGCAAATGATAAATACATAAATACCTGATAGAAAATTCTATAAGTAAAGAATGATAAGCTTGAATAAGCAAGTTCACTAATTTTATAATCAGGATTATTTAATACCTTATTATATAATTCACTTATTTGTTCTACAGCATTTGATGCCTTGCCATAGCTTTCAAATGTTAAATATTCCTTCGCAACAAATGAATCACTAGGTGTATCGTTGCTACAAATACCAAGTGGGAAGAATGCACATCCATCATTTACATAATCATTCGCAAGTCTTGAAATCTTATTATCTTGATAAAAATAATAATTTTGTGAATAATTACCACTTTGATCTGAAATACTAACAACTCTAGGTAATGTAGATTGATTAGATGAATCTAAGAATGATTCACTACTCATCCAGAAATATTCATTTGAATCTGAATTTCTATTTTTTAAAATATTTGAATCATAAATACCAACAATTTTATAATCATTAAATAAAGGAATAATAGCCCCAGCTAATTGGACTTGTTCTACTTGTGTTTCACTTGTTGTAGTATTACCTTTAGATCCAGAATATGCTTCATATTTTAAAGATAATTTTTTACCAACTATATTATTATCTAAATTATTATCGTTTAAAAATTTAGATGAAAGCATTATTTCATTTTTAGGTTCATCACTAAATGAATTACCATTTATTATAGGATTACCATTTTCATAATCTGATTTTAAGAATATTGCATTACTATTTTTAGTATCAATAACCTTAAAATATACATTTTTATCATTTGATGATTTATTATAATTATTATTTTCTTCAGATTCATCTACAGATGGTTTTTTTATATATGAAAAATCACTTCCATCTATTGAATATGATAATACTGTCTTATCACTACTCTTATCAGTTGAACTAACATCAAATGAATAATCCCGATAATCAACATATGATTCAACACCTTTTATTGATTTAACTGTATTAATATCAGAATATAAAATACCAGTATAATAATCATGTTTTTCAGGATCTCTTACTCTATTATAATAGCTTATATTAAAAGTTCTAATAGATGGTTCTTTATCAACACTACTATTTAAACCAATATAAAATGCTAATACAAGGAAAAATAGTGGCATCAATAAAATCAAACCAAATGAAATACCTCTAACAGTACCTCTTGTTGATTTTTTTCTTGCCTTAAGGCTTATCTTACCAAGGCGCATATAATCTTTAACTTTCATATTATGCCACCTCACTTATAACAGCCATAGGGTCTGTCTTACTTATATTTGACATTGATGAATGAGAGAATAATAAAGTTAATAATATAAATACCGCTATTGTTCCTAATGGAACATAAAATGGTATTTCAAAACTAAATTTATAATTAATATCATTCAAATACATACTGTTAACATTAGTTAATAATTGTTCGTTTAAATTAGATAAAGGAATTCTAATAATAAAAAGTCCAACAAAGGCAATCAAAACACCTAAAACTATTGTTGTGATAGATTCTAATCTTATTGTAGATTTCAAATCATAACCATCTAATCCTAAAGCCTTAAGTAAACCAATGAATTTTTTATTTTTATTAACAGATATCATTATAGTATTGGCTAAAGAACCAATTGAAAGTAAAATTAAAACTAATGATAAGAATCCTGCAAAACCAATAACTATCCATCCAACTATATTAGATATTCTCATTGTTGATATAGCATCACAACTAAAAGCATCTCTTTCTTTATTATTATAGTTATATACAATTTTTGGAGTATTATTATTTAATTCTTTATAAATATCATTTAATGCATTATAAAAATCATTAAATTCAAAATTTGTTTGACTTGTAAAAGTATTAATAACAACACTACTAATCTTGGTATTAGTTTTATCAAAATTGTTACATAAATAAGTAATATCACAAACGATATTACTATCACTACCATAATAATAGTAATTATCATTTATGTTTTCTTCATTTTCATAAATACCAACTATTTCAAATGGTATATCATATATGATATTAGTCGAAGTTGATTGAACATAAATAGGATACTCTTGATGATATATAAATGTAGAACCAGGAGCAAGTAAAACATCATTAATTCGATAATATGAATCAACATAATCTTCTGAAACTAATACTTTGTTAGTATTAGAATCAGATTTAATAATATTTCTTCCTTGAACAATTTTATATGTTTTAGGATAATTATAATCACTAATTTTAAAATTATAAAAAAGTTGTTGATAATTATAATATTCACCATTTTTATAATAATAAATTAATTGATAATTAACATCATTAATATATTCAGGATATTTATTTAAAGTAGTTTCAAGTGATGTAATATTATCATAACCAAAGCCACCACTTTCAGAATATCCAGAATAATTAATAGAAATTTGAGATTTATCAGATTGATAATATTCTCTTAATATTTTGTTGTTATTTGAAGAAAAAGATATTGCAAAGCACATTATTGCCATAACTAAAATAGATATGACAAAAACTATAACGGTAGTAAGTATAGATCTAGATTTATTGTTTTTAATATTATGTAAAGATATTTTATATCTATCAATAAATCTCATTATTCTTTTTCTTCTTTAATATCTTCTACCCTTATATTTTCATCTACTTTTTCTTCAACATTATTTACTTCTTTATTATTAAACATATCTTTATATTTATCCATATAATCAGCTGTAACTACACCATCAGATATATGAATAACATTATCAGCGTTTTTAGCGTCATCCATATTATGAGTAACAAGAATAACACTTTTACCTCTTTTAACAATATTAACTAATAATTCCATAACCTCGGCTCCATTTTGAGAATCTAGGTTACCAGTTGGTTCATCAGCTAAAACAATATCAGGATCAGAAACTAATGCTCTTGCGATAGATACTCTTTGTTTTTGTCCACCAGATAATTCAGATGCTTTTTTATTTAGTTTTTCAGTTAATCCTAATTCTTCTATTATCTTTTTAGCCTTTTCTTCTCTTTCTTTTTTTGGCATACCTTTAATTGTTAAAGGCATACAAACATTTTCCAAAACAGAAAAAGTTGGTTCAAGATAAAATGATTGGAATACAAAACCAACAGTTTTATTACGATATTCAGCTAATTCATTTTTGGATAAATCATTTATTTTTTGACCATTAGATTCAATTGTACCGCTTGTTGGTGAATCTAAAGCACCAATAATATTCATTAATGTAGATTTACCTGAACCAGATTTACCAATAATAACTGTAAATTTTGAATCTTCAATAACTAAATTAACATCCTTTAAGGCATGAACTGCTCCATCGCCTTTACCATAAATTTTGTTTACATCCCTTAAAATAATCATTTTAATCCTCCAAATTTTTAACTAAATATTGTTTTATTTCGCATACATACATTCTATGTATATCATTATCTTTATAAAATTTATCATTTATATCTTTTGGCAAATTTTCTAAATCAATGCTATATAATTTTTTACACTTAAATACATAATCACATTCTGTAATATAATATCCATCAAAATCAGGATCATATGTATGATGAAGATTAGTTTCTTTAAATTTATCAGTATTCTTTCCACTTAAAGAACCAAATATTCCTTTTTCTTTTTTATATTTATCACTCAAAAAAGAAAGTGTAACACTATCTGATTTTTCCATAAATTCATATGTATATCTAGAATGTCTAACAAAAACAAAAGCTACATTTTTATTCCAAATAACACCTAAGCCACCCCATGATATTGTCATACCATTAAAGCCATTCTTATCACCTGAAATTAAAATAGCTGCCTTATTACCTATTTCATCAAAAACATTCTTATCAAAACTTTTAATATCTTTTTTTAACATAATTTTTCTCCTAAATAAATATTAATATAACAGCTAATAAATTATTAAGCATATGTCCAAACCATGAAGCATATACATTCTTCTTCCCAAAATAATAACTAAAACATAATAATAATGTATCAAGTAAATATGGCACACACATTAAAAACCAAATACCTACATTAACATTAGTTGTTGAAACCATATGCATTAATGTAAATGTAATAGTTGATATACTAAATGCTACAACAGGATTAAATGATTTAAAAAAATAAAATACACACTTTCTAAATATTAATTCTTCAATGAATGGAGCAATTAATATCGTAGATAAAATAATTGGAACACCTAGTGGTCCTTTAATCATTTCTACAATTGATGATTGATTTTGACTTTCAGGTATTAGTAAATTAATTTTATCTATTCCAAAAGCCAACCCACAAAATAATATACCAGCAATAGGAATATATATTAGAAAGAATTTTTTATTATTTAATATATTTAAAAAATCATTTTTTATTTCATCTCTTAAATAAAAACAAATAAAAAACATAGCGAGTACATATATTGTTAGATTTCCTATACTATTAACTAGTATTTTAGCATCATTATATTCTTTTGAAATATCTTCAGTACTTTTAACTAAATAAGATATTAATGTAGTAGAATCTAATCCTTTTGCATTTGATACAATATAAGCAGATAATAAAATAAATACTGATCCTAAAATTAAAAATAATAAAAAATATATAATAACGGCAATATACTTATTAGGACTAAAAAAACTAAATTTCTTTTCTTCCATAAAAAACCTCACAAAAAAATAATGGCACAAATTAATGTGCCATTTTTTAACTTAATTAAAAGAAAACATCTCTAGCTTTTTCTTTAATTTCTTTAGATGTTGCGAAAGGTATACGAGTTCTATATCCTTCTTTTACAGCAACAAGAACATAAACTGGCCATATGAAAATTTTTCTATTCCAAGTTGCTACTGTAGAATTATAAACTTCACGAGCTGCAGTAATTTCTCTTTGTAAATAAGAGTTTTGTTGAATTGCATCCTTAATTTCTTGATGTGCTTGTAATTGTGGATAAGCTTCAATTGCTAAATTTAATCTAGCATTTAAGTTTTCAATTCTAGTACCACTTTCATTACGAGCTTCATCGCCACCGCCAGTTACTCTAGCTCCACTTCTTGCTTCTGCAATAGCAGTATAAGTTTCCTTATCTAATTCAACTGCCTTTTCTACTAACTTAGCTAAGTTAGATAGAATTACAACTCTTTGTTCTAGATAGTTATCAATTTGTGAAGCATCATGTTGTAATTTTTGCTCAATTTGTTGAAGTTCAACTTTAGCATGGATTTTCTTTACTGTTAAAACAATTCCAGGAATTATAAATAAAATCCACATTAAAACCTCAAAAAATTTTGTTCCCCAACCACAAGTAACAGGTAATGATTTAGCAATAACATTGACATCTCTACCTTCTTCAAGCACTGGGTCATTCATTTCGTCTAATCCGTTTGCCATTTTAAAAATCTCCTTTTATTTCAAACTTTTGATAAATTATAACATATTTTATTTTATTATTAAATATAATTTAATATTTTTTATTCTTCTGAAGTTTCAACTTCTACATCATCTTCAGATACTTCTTTTTCTTCTCCTGATAAATTCTTATTTATTTCTTCATCAGTTGGTTCTGTTTGATTATTCTTGTCCATATTATCAAGCTCATTATCAAGCTTTTTAACTATTTCTTCTATATTTTGTGCTTGAGCAACTGAAGCTGATTGACCCATGATAGATTCTATACCACCAAATTCATGATAATCATTTGATAAATATAACGCTGCGAATAGTCCACGTTCAAAGTGACCATCTTTAAATAATCCTTGCATACCAGCCCTAACTTTATCAGCGATATTATTATATTCATATCTAGATTTTTCATTTTTATTAACCATCATATTAGTTGTCTTTTCAACAGGGAAATATTCAATCCAGTGAACTGGAATTGTGTGGCTTCTACCATCTCCACCTATCTTTGAAACATAAGTTACTCTTCTTTCACCGCGATAAGCATGAGCTGTTACCGCAACTAGATCATTAAATCCATTTGTTTTAACATGATGAGTTTTATAAATTGATGGAGTAATAGCATCTTCAGGTTTTAATTCTCTAGGATCAAATTTATTAGCCATCATTTCGCATTCATATGGAGATAAATTAGCTAAAATATCTTCATCATAAATATATTCAGTTGTTTTGTGTTGTTGATAAAGTGGAACACACATAAGTGGTGCCATATCAAAATAGAATGATTTAAACCATTTAGAATTAATTTTAACAAAGTTTTCTCTCATTAAATCATGATCATAGCCAAAAAATACTGCTGGATTTATATAATAATCTATATATTGATCATGTTCTGTTTGAATATAATTTAAACCTTTATCTTTTATAAACGCAAAATCATCACCATATGGTTCTTTTGTTTTCATTAATGTCAAAAGATTCTTTTGTGCAAGTGGTGTAAATAATAGGTTGAATTCTAATTCATTATTTCTATCAGTACCACCAAATATAGCTTCAAATTCATCATTACCAAATCTTTGATAATTAGTCTTATCATCATTATCCAAATATGATTTAGTTTCTTTTTTATTTAGCTTCTTAGCTGTCTTTTTAACCATCTTTTCTATTTGCTTTTCTGTCATATTCTCAACATCAGTTGGATATCTAGAAAATGTTAGGTTAGGTGCAGCATCATTACCATAAACTAAATATGTTTGATACCAATATACAGGAGCTGGTTCGTAAATTGTAGCAGTTAAAGTTTGAGTATGATGAACAGCTCTTGTACCATCTTTAGTTCTTACATAAGTAGTCCAATGAATAGTAATAGAATTTGAATATGCTTTTTTACGCATTTCAGTATTGAAATCTTTACATAATAAGAATGGATTACCTAAAATAGAACCTGATTGAATAAACACACTAGAAATATTTTCATCTTCATCATTTAAACCATATTTACGGTGTAAATATTCATATTTTTTACCATCAAAATATTGATCCATTTGAATTAAAGGAATAGTCATTTCTGTTAATTTAGCAGGAATATTCCAGTCAAATCTTTGATTTGCTGGAGCCATTTGTGCTTTAGCTACAGCAATTAATGCATCTCTTTGAGATATTAAATCCCTTAAATATTCTTCACAATTTCTAATTACTGGATTAATATTCTTTTTACAATAAAAAATTACAAATATCCATCCGATAATAGTTATTATACCTAATACAAATAACCAAAATCTTTTTCTTTTTAGTTTCCTAATTTTCTTTTCAACATTAGCTATTTCTTCATTTTTTAATTTGATATCAGCTATAGTTCTTCTATTTGCTTCAACATCAACGCCAGCATTTTGTATTAATTCATCAAAATATTTATAAGCATTTTGAACAAATTCATTTTTATATTTGTTATTATAACCATTAAGTGGTTCTAATAATGCGTCATCAGCTTGCATAAAATCATCTCCATATCATATAAATTATATCATAAAAAATTAATAAAACATAAAACATTATAATAACTTTACAAAAATTAAATTTTTGATATAATTAAATTGTCGAGAGACATAAACGATGTAAAGAGCGAAAAACGAAAAGGAACTGCTGGTGGCAGTTCCTTTTCTCATTTGTGGAAACAATAGACGATGTAAAGAATAGCGACTACTTCTTAGAAGGGCCACTATGATTATCTTTGTACATTATGTATAACATAATAACAAGGATAACCAAAAACTCCATTTGAGTTTCTCCTTTACATTATACGTTCATTGTCTCCTTTGAACGTTTTAAAAACATCGCTTATTATCTCCTATTCAAATGTTCCGTAATGAAACGGCAGTAATATAATAGCATTATTTTAAAAAGATATCAACTTAAATAAATGGCTTAGCTAAAAGATTTTTCTTGAGAAAAAGATAATTAAAATATAACAATTAATTTAATATTTTTTTATTTTTTCTCAATATCATAAAATAAAAAAGCATTACTTCAATGAGTAATGCTTAAGAGAGAGCCTGGCAACTACCTACTCTCGCACGATCTAACGTACTACCATCG
>CAMJOZ010000029.1 GCA_946407635.1 uncultured Caryophanales bacterium | reverse complement strand
GCCGCAGTAGTACAACGGTTAGTACCTATGCTTGCCATGCATATGATGACGGTTCGATTCCGTTCTGTGGCTCCAATAAGATTATTAAACTACAATCAATAAGGTTGTAGTTTTTTTGTTGTATATTATGTGCAAAACTTATATATAAAAATAAAAAGTAATTGTATCTACTTTATATATAAATATATATCATATAAATATATATTCGAAAAAGTATCATTTAAGGAATTATCAATGAATTATTTCCCATATCACGAAATGGATATAATGCATATGGTTGATTATTATGAAAAGAGATTAAACATCCCATCTAAATTAAAATTAATGAGAGAAAAAATGGGATTAAGTCAATCTCAACTAGCTTTAAATGCTGATGTGCCTCTCAGAACTATAAAATCATATGAACAAAAGACAGTTGATATTTCAAAAGCTCAAATAAAAACTATTTATAAATTAGCTAGAGAATTGTGTTGCAAAATGGAATATTTAATCTAAAAAAATAAGGGGAACTATGAAGTTCCTTTTTTTTGTAAAAATCTTTATCATTATATGATAAAAACTATTTTTAAAAATTTTTTTCAAATATTCACTTAAAAAAGGGTAAAAAAACTATAATTATAATGTAGGTGATAAAACCTACTAAATTAAAAGTTAAATATAAGACATCCTTATATATTATATATAATGGTTTGCCGGCTCAACCTTTAAAACCGGCTTTCCTCTTTTCTTTAAAAATTATTTGGCAAAATAAAAAAAGGGAACTATATTAACATTGTAACAAAATAGAATTTTAAATATAAGAAATAACTTATATTGTATATAAATGGTTTGCCGGCTTAGCCTTTAAAACCGGCTACCTCCTTTTAAAAAAATAAAAAATTGGATTGTGTGAAGGACTCAGAAGATGGATTTAATTAAATGCCATAACTGGGTCCTTTTATGCATTTAATAAGTAGTTTAATCCATCTTTAGAACGAACACTAATGCTTTTTTATAAGGAGGGAGGCAGTCGTATACAAATTTAATATTCACACTTAGATGGGAACAACGAGCGTGCCCTAGGTTGGTTGAAAGCTCGTTGATAAAATAATAAAACAACACCTAGGTCGATGCTAGAATAAGCTCAAAGACTTTAGAACAAATATTCAAAAAATAAAAAAATAATTAAATTAATGAGGTATAAAAATGATAACTTTAAAAAAATTTAAATCAAATTCTAATTTTATGTGTGAACTTTTCATGGAAAACTTAGAAAGCTTAGTTTTCACTTCAGATCAAATGGTAATAAACAAATTAAAATATCATGGAAAAAATGAAATGTGTGAAGTAGCCGATGATGACGGATTAATCACAGAAGAGAAGATATACAACATCTATTTTGATGATATTGATATTGTAATTAGTGCTAAAGCTAAAAAAATTTCTCCTGTAATTTTTTTAGGACATGAAAATAGTGAAAAATATGAAAATTTTGACCGTCTCCTAAATGGCAAGGATATAACAGATTTATATTTTTATTATCCAGACGATACTGGCTTTTATGGTAGTACTCCTTATGATTCTAAGGCAACATTTAGGATGAATGGTAATTGTAAGTATTATTTAGATGATTTTGGTAATTTACACATTGAACTAACTAGTAAAGGAGCTAAAAAATATGTTAGATAATAAAGCTAAATTAATTTTAAAAAATGTAAGTAAAGAATTAGAAGAATTACGAAACCTCGCAATAGACGAGGTTTCTAATAAGCTTCTAAATGTTAGAAAAGCTACTGATTATAAAAAGCTTAATCAAGAGAAATATGATTTAATAGCTTATGCTTATGGTAAAGATGAAGCAGATCAAATTATTATGGATGAAATATATGAACTTTTAGATGATTTTTATAGCGAAATGCCATTAAAGACAGATATGTATAGAGATGCCAAATGGATAGGTAAATTTGTTTTACCAAAATTACCTAATATTAGATTTTCTAATAAAAAGCGTCGTGAATTAATAAAACAATTTGGATATGAAAATTCATCAACATATGAACCATATAGAGATGAATCAAAATTTGGTCAAATTCTAGATGATATTTTAAAAACAAACTATTTAGGAATTTATTATCAAGGCTCAGGTTATTTTTCTCACTATTTTATGGATGATAATGGATTATATGAAATAGTGGTTGAAAATACGTTAAGTGGTCTTTGTATTAATTATATCTTCATTAGAAGAGACGATGACTATCCTAATTGGGAAGAAAATTAAATAGAGGTGATAAAATGTACGATTTAATTCAAATAAATGGTAATTCACATAAACAAAATTAATATAAAAATAAAAGGCCTTAAGATTCCGTTCTAATCAAACAGAATCTAATCGGCCTTTTTTTACTTTTCAATTTTACCTTTATAAATGAAGTATCTCTTACCAGCTTTAACTACATTAACTTCTTCAACATTTGAATCTAAAGTTAAGATCATACCAGGTCTTTTATATTCAACACCTTCAACAGTAGAAGTAACTTCAGTTTCTTCAATAGCTAAAACATAATATGCTTTCTCATCTGGTCCAATAATAACACTATAAGTTTTTACTTCATGATTTCCAAATACTGTAAGCTTATCATTTTCAATAGCGCCATAATATGTTTTTGATAACATTTCATCTTTAGTATAATTTGTATATTCTAAATGAGCTTTTTTATATGCTGATTCAATTTTACCTTCTAGAATTGAATCATTTACTGATTGTTTTGTTTTATTCCAAGCTCTTGAGAATATGTTTGGTTTCTTTTCTTCCTTTTTTTCACCTTCAGTTTCTTTAACTTCAGCGTCAATTACATTTTCATCATTTGTTTTACTCATTTTATTACCTCCTGATTTTATTTTTATATGAGTTATTATATTTTCGCTTTAACAAGCTCTAAAGAAGAATTTATATGCTTATCTATACTATCATAAGAATTATCTCTATTTTTATCATAATCAACCATAAAATATAAAGGATTCTTATTTTCAATAAATTCTTCAAATTTATAAAAATTATTTAATTCAGTATCTGATATATCTTTTCCACCCTTATATAAGTATAATCTTTTAGATTTATCAAAAGAGTTATTTATATCTTCATACAATTTATCATTACATTCTTCTAAAACTGGATTAAATAGAATAGCTCCATTAATATCATAATGATATAGCATATATATTGAAGCGATAGCACCTTCATTTAAACCAAATAAATATATTTCATTGTTGAGTCTATATTTAACTTTTAATATAGGCAATAATTCGTTAATAATATAATCATAATAATTTATAGATAATGTAGTATCGACATCAGATTTATCACCATTATAATATGGATTTAATTCAGATATTCTCCATTCAGGGATTTTAGGTGAGAATAAGCCAATTGTGATAAATTTACTATTAATTTCATCTAGCTTTTTTGCTAGATTTATTTTTTTATCATCCTCAGTTAAAAAACTAAAAAATAAATCGCCATCAAAAACCAAAAGCATAGGATATTCCTTATTTGTTTCATAATAATCCTTTGGTAAATGAGTGCTGATTTTTAGGTATCTTTTTAGTTTTTTAGCTGTTAGCTTAAACCCTTCAACCATCCATAATCACCATTAATTATTATATCATTTTAATGACTTAGAAATAAATATCTAGTTATTAATTTCAAAATAATTAGCACTTGGATATTGACAGTGCTAAAAAGTAATAGTATAATTATTTTTGAATTTGGAGGATTGTTATAATGAAAGAGACTAAAAAGTTTAAAACTGAAACAAAAAAGTTACTTGATATGATGATTAATTCAATTTATACACACAAAGAAATATTCTTAAGAGAATTAATTTCAAATGCGAGTGACGCTATTGATAAAAGACATTATTTATCTTTAACTAATACAAATATACCTACAGCTGATTATGAGATTAAGGTTGAGGCTGATAAGGATAATAGAACCTTAACTATTACTGATAATGGTGTTGGTATGACTAAAGAAGAACTTGAAAATAATTTAGGTACTATCGCTAAATCAGGAAGTAAAGAATTCTTAGAAAAAATCGCTAACGAAAAAACACCAGATGTTGATATTATTGGTCAATTTGGTGTAGGATTTTATTCAGCTTTTATGGTAGCTAAAGAATTAGAGGTTTATACTAAGAGTGTAAATGATAATACATCTCATGTATTTAAATCAGAAGGATTAGAATCATATGAGGTAGAAGATTGTGATTATAATGAATATGGTACTAAAATTGTTCTTCATTTAAGAGATAATACCGAAGATGATAATTATGATAATTTCATGGATGAATATGAGATTAGACAATTAATTAAAAAATATTCAGATTATGTAAGATATCCTATTAAAACATGGGTCACTAAATATGATCCTAAGGATGATAAGGATGATGAATCAAAAGAACCTAAAACTCATTTAGAATTAGAAACAATTAATTCTATGATTCCTATTTGGAAGAAAAATAAGAGTGAAGTAACTGATGAAGAATTAAATAATTTCTATAAGAATAAATTTATGGATTATCAAGATCCATTATTCTCAATCAATGTTAATGTTGAAGGTATGTTAACATATAATGCTTTATTATTTATACCTAAAAAGCCATTCTATGATATGTATTCTGATAGACAAGATAAAGGTCTACAATTATATACAAAGGGTGTATTTATTTTAGATAAATGTAAAGAATTAATACCTGATTATTTAAGATTTGTTAAAGGTTTAGTAGATAGCGCTGATTTACCTTTAAATATTTCTCGTGAGATGCTACAAGAAGATAGAGCTATCAAAAAAATAGCTTCTAATGTTGAAAAGAAAATCTTATCTGAATTATCTAGAGTATTAAAGAATGAAAGAGAAAAATACGAAGAATTCTTCAAAGACTATGGTTTAAATTTAAAGTTTGGTTTATATGAAAATTATGGTGAAAAGAAGGATAAGCTTCAAGATTTAATTATATTAAAGAGCTATAATGAAGATAAAAATATTACATTCTCAGAATATGTAGAAAAGATGAAGGAAGGCCAAAAGAATATTTATTATGCTATTGGTAAAGATAAAGCAGCAGTTGAAAAGCTTCCTCAAATGGATTTAGTTAAGGCTAAAGGCTATGATGTATTAATTTTATCTGATGATGTTGATGAATTTATGTTACAAGCTATCAAAAGCTATAACGAAAAAGAATTCAAATCAATTAATCAAGATGATTTAGGCTTAATTGATGAAGAAGAATCAAAGAAAATTGATGAATTAAAAGAAACTAAGAAAGATTTCTTAGCTTCATTTAAAGAAGCACTTCCAGGTGTTAAGGATGTAGTATTATCTAAAAAGCTTGTTGATGCACCATGCTGTGTAACTGCTGATGGTGGATTATCATTTGAAATGGAAAGAGTATTAAAGGCTCAAAACCATGAGGTTAAAGCTGATAGAATATTAGAATTAAATCCTAATCATCCTATTTTTGCAAAATTAGAAGGATTAGCTAATGTTGATAAGGATGAATTTAATAAGGTAGCTAATATGCTATATGTAGAAGCATTACTTCAAGAAGGTATTTTACCTGATGATCCTCAAGCCTTTGCAAAGAATTTAACAGAGTTATTAATGAAATAATTGATTAAAAGTTCAACTTTTAAAAATGGTTGAACTTTTTTCTTGCAAAAAGATTTTAAAATATTATAATACTAGGGAAGATGTTCCTTGCCTAACCATCTTCAAAATAAAAAACAAGGAGAAAAAAATGAAAAAAATTGATATTAAGTTTATAGCGTATTCAGCTATTATAGCTGCGCTTTATGTAGCTCTTACATGGGGCTTCGCACCAATATCATACGGACCTGTTCAATTTAGAATAAGTGAAGTATTGATGTTATTAATTATATTAAATCCTAAATACTCATTTAGCTTAGTATTAGGATGCTTCATCGCAAACACAACCTCATCCCTTGGTTGGTATGATATGGTATTTGGAACTATGGCAACATTACTTGCTGTAATACCAATGTGTTTTACTAAAAAGCTATATATTGGAGCTATATTCCCAGTTATAACAAATATGTTTATTGTATCATGGGAATTAGGTTTAGCATTTGATATGTGGGGAGGAGCTTATTGGTATAATGTATTTACAGTTGGGTTAGGTGAAGCTGTAGTATTATATTTATTAGGTATTCCAACAATGCTTGCTGTAACTAAGAATGAATTTTTAGTTGAAAAGATGGAATTAAGAACTGATACTGGATTTAAATTTATATCCTTAGATAGATTTAAAATTTCATCAATTGCTTTAGGTGTTTTAGGTGTTATATTATTTATAGCTTATCCTTTTTATACACAAACTGTAGGAGAAGAAGTTAGTCAATTTTCACCATACACTATAGCTATGAATGGTAATTATTGGTTATGGATAATTGGTATTTTACCTGTTGTATATTCTTTAGTTTATTTATTTACTAAGTCTAAAATCAAATTAATTTCAGCAAATGTAATTAATTTATTATTATTTGTTACATTTGTTCTTGCAGGTGTATTTGTTAATGAATGCTTGGGCTACGCATATTATTACATTTATATTGTTTATATATTCGCACTTGTATTATTACCAGTTGTTGATTATTTGATTGAAAGAAATAATAATATAGAAATAGCTGAAGAAAATAAAACCGAAGAAACAAAAGAAGAAATCATGTAATTACATGATTTTTTTATTTTTCATTTAATTTCTTTTTTAAATATTCAGGTAATTCTTCAAGTAATTTATATTTAGAAATGCCTAATTTTAATAAAGAATTTTTTAATGTTGTTTCGGCGACAAATTTATCCGCATCTTTACAAAGAAGAAGACCAATTGTAGGTTCATCCCTATCAGTTTTTTCTAACTCATCAACTGCATTAACATAAAATATTAATTGACCTAAATCTCTAGGATCAAATTCTCCGATTTTAACTTCAATTACTACATATGCGTGAATCTTTGTATGATACATTAATAAATCAATAAAGAATTCTTTGTCAGTTGGTGTAACTAATTTATATTCTTTACCAACAAGTGAAAATCCAGGTCCTAATTCATTTAAAAATTTAATAATATTGTCAATCATTTGATTTTTTAAATCTTTTTCTGTTTTCAAATTATTTTTATCTAAAAAATCAAATGCGTATGTATCTTTAAATAATTGATTAGTTATATCATCAGTTTTTACTATTTCTGTAGTTTGTGGTTCAACTAAAGATCTTTCATAAGCCTTTAATTCAATTTGATTTAATAAAATTGATCTACTCCAACCATTTTTATGAGTTTCTTTTATATAAAATAGCATTTCTTTATGTGATTTTGATTTGTATAATATTTCAACTAAGGTGAATCATGGTATTATTTGGTCAGCAAGTTGCTGACTAAATTCATTCTGTGAAAATTCTGCAGCAAATTTTGACATATATTTAAGATTTTGTTTGCTATATCCTTTACCATATTCACTTAAATCATTTGATAATTTTTCTATATATTTACTACCCCAAGTTTTTCTTTTATTTATTATTGTTCCTATCTGATAATAAGTAATTATCATTTGACTATTTACATAAACCATAGCTTTATTTTGATTTATTTTAATAGTTTCTTTAATTTTCTTTAAATCCTCTATATAATTTTGATAAAAAATTTCATTATTTGGTTCTTTTTCCATACTTTTTTCTCCTTTTTTTGTACTAATCAATTTCATTTAATTTCTTTTTTAAATATTCAGGTAATTCTTCAAGTAGCTTATATTTAGATATACCTAATTTATTAATAGAATTTTCTAATGTTGTTTCTGCGACAAATTTATCCGCATCCTTACAAAGAAGAAGACCAATTGTATCGTTATCACCATCAGTACGCTCTAATTTGTTAATAGCATTAACATAAAATATTAATTGCCCTAAATCTCTAGGATCAAATTCTCCGATTTTAACTTCAATTACTACATATGCGTGTATCTTTGTATGATACATTAATAAATCAATAAAGAATTCTTTATTAGTTGGTGTAACCAATTTATATTCTTTACCAACTAAAGAAAAGCCTGGTCCTAATTCATTTAAAAATTTAATAATATTGTCTATTAATTGATTCTTCAAATCCTTTTCAGTTTTTAAGTTGTTTTTATCTAAAAATGAAAATACATATGTATCTTTAAATAATTCATTAGATAAATCATCTAATTTAACAATAGAAGTAGTATCTGGTTCTATTAATGATCTTTCATATGCTTTTAATTCTATTTGATTTAATAAAATTGATCTACTCCAACCTTTTTTATGAGTTTCATTGATATAAAATAACATTTCTTCATGTGATTTTGATTTAGAAATGATTGCAATTATTGTGCCCCAAGGAATTTGGCCAACAGGTTGTTGGCTAATTTCATCAATTGAAAATTCTTTTGATAATTGAGACATATATTTAAGATTTTGTTTGCTATATCCTTTACCATATTCTTTTAAATCATTAGCTAGATTTTGAATATATTTACTTCCCCAAGTTTTCCTTTTATTGATGATTGTTCCTATCTGATAATAAGTCAGTATCATTTGACTATTTACATAAACCATTGCCTTATTTTGATTTATTTTAATAGTTTCTTTAATTTTCTTTAAATCCTCTATATAGTTTTGATAAAAAATTTCATTGTTTTGTTCGTTTTTCATATTTTTTAATCCTTTCTTTAGAAAAATTAAAGGCCTTACTGTTTTTATCCAGTAAGGCCATCAATTTTTATATTAAGTTGTTTTCTTAATTTAAGAATATTAATCATTATAACAACTTCTTTCAACGAAATAATTATATCATTAATAAACTATTAATTCTACATAAATTGATTTTAATAATTGTTAAAATATATTATAATTATATAGAATTTAGGAGTGATATTTAATGGATGATATAATTCTAAGAGAAGATATTAAAGAATTTTTAAATACAATACCAAAGGATGTTTGTGTTGTTGCGGCGACAAAATATGTAGATTCAAGTAAAATGATTGATTTATATAATGCAGGTGTTCATGATTTTGGTGAAAATAGAGTAGATTCATTTTTGAAAAAATATGATGAATTAAAAGATTATGATATTAATTGGCATTTTATTGGCCATTTACAAAGAAATAAATGTAAGGATATTATTAATAAAATAGATTATTTACATTCATTAGATTCATTAAAGCTTGCTGATGAAATTGAAAAATATAGAGAAACTAAATTAAATACTTTTATTGAGGTATCAATTAATCTTGAAGAAAATAAAAATGGAGTAGAT
Organism: uncultured Caryophanales bacterium; assembly: GCA_946407635.1. Lineage (GTDB taxonomy): Bacteria > Bacillota_I > Bacilli_A > Acholeplasmatales > Anaeroplasmataceae > Anaeroplasma. Next base: position 7,670 of record CAMJOZ010000029.1, on the reverse strand, counting down.
TTTCATAATATAAAGGATTTTGTTAAAGAAGTTTTAAAATATAAAAAAATTAATTTAGTTGGTTTTATGATGATGGCTATCAAGGGTGATAGTGATGATAATTTATATAAGCAATTTAATAAATTATATGAATTAAGAAATGAAATAGAAAAAGAATTAAATATTAAAATACCTTATTTATCTATGGGAATGAGTGATGATTATATGGATGCAATAAAGGCACATTCAACACATATAAGACTTGGTAGAATACTATGGAAGATTTAGAAGGATTTAAAAAGAAAATTGAATCTGATATTAAAAGATATGAGTCTGGTTCTGTAATATTATTACCATTTTTGGATGAAGCTAAGGGGTTTATAGTTGAAGAATTATGTAATAAATATAAGGTTATTTATTATAAAAATGGTGGAATTGTTAATTCTAGTAAAAATAGATATTTATTAACCCAATATGATTATGATGATTCATATTTTAAAATAAAAAAATATCAAATCATTTATAATAAAAAATATTATGAAATAAAGCATAAGAATGTTTTAGGTTCTTTGATGAGTTTAGGTATAAAAAGAGAAACAATAGGTGATATTATTATTAATGATAATAATGATATATATTTTTCTTGTACTGAGGAAATATCAAAGTTTTTAGAAGAAGAATTTAATTATTGTGGTAATACTCCAATCAGCTTAAAAGAAATTGATTATGATATTACTAACAATATTAAATTTATAGAAAAGGATTTATTTGTATCATCACTAAGATTAGATTGTGTTTTATCAAGTGTATATAATATATCTAGAAGTAAAATATTAGAAGAAATAATGAATTCAAATGTATTCGTTAATTATGTTTCTAATTTGAATCCATCTCATAATTTAAAATTAGATGATATAGTTAATTTAAGGCATAAAGGAAAATTCAAGATTGGAGAAATAAATGGCACCTCAAGAAGTGGAAGAATCCATATAAAGGTACTAATTTGGAGTTAATTATGAAAATTGGAATTATCGCAGCAATGGAAGTAGAATTTAATAATTTACTTGATGGTATGGAATCATATGAAGAATATAAAATATTAGGCATAAAATTTTATGATGGTATTTTAAATGACAAAGAGGTTACTTTATCTTTATCTGGTATTGGTAAGGTAAACGCAGCTTTAGCTTGTGGAGTATTAATTAATGATTTTAAATGTAATTTTATTATTAATACAGGTATAGCTGGTGGTACAAAGCCATTAAATCCTAAGGATGTAATCATTGGTAATTCAATTTGTTATCATGATTTTGATTTAAGAGTATTTGGATATAAATATGGTCAAGTACCTCATATGCCACAAGAATTTTTCCCAGGTGATGATGCCATATTATTAGTAAAAAGATCTTTAAAAAAGATTGGTATAGATTATAAGGTTGCTAAAATTTATTCTGGTGATAAATTTGTTACATCACTTGATGATTTAGTTCCTAATAATTATGAAGGATGCTGTTTTGAAATGGAAGGTGCTGCGATTGCCCATGTTTGTATTAAATCAGGTACTGATTTTATTATTTTAAGATATATCTCAGATATTATTGGTGAAAAATCACAAATTGATAATTATTTTGAATTTGAAACAGAAATGGCTAATCGTTCAGCGTCAATTACACTTGAATTATTAAGGGAAATATAATTATGAAATATTATGGAATAAAAGGTGAAAAATATAAAAATATTGTCAATGATTGGGAAGAAGCTAAAAAAATAATTAGTGAAATTAAAAATCCTAAATATAAAAGCTTTTTATCAAAGGACGAGGCAGAAGCTTTTATAAATGATGTTGAATTAAGTGATGGTATAACTGAACCTAAATGCTATATTGATGGTTCATTTAATCAAGATACAAATGAATATTCATTTGGCGGTGTTTTAATTATCAATGATAAAGAATACACTTTTAATAAAAAATTTGATAAGGATGAATATTCAGAATATAGAAATGTTGCTGGAGAAATAAAGGGTGCTAGCTTCATTATTAATTACTGTATTAAAAAAGGTATTAAGAAGCTTCATTTATTTTATGATTATGAAGGTATTGAGGCTTGGTATACAAATAGATGGAACCAAAATACTTTAATATCTCAAAAATATGCTGAATTCAGGGATAATGTTAAAGATAAAATAGAAGTTATTTTCCATAAGGTTAAGGGACATTCAAATAATCGTTATAATGATTTAGCTGATAAATTAGCTAAAGAAGCTTTAGGTATTAAGTAAAACTTAATAATAAAGTAAATGTTTTCAGTATAATTATTTAATAAAATGTTGATTATTGATGTTGAAATATTATAAAATTTAAATGTATTTCTATATTTTATAAGAAATGGAGTAAATGTAAGAGTGAACTCGGTAAATTTATTAGATGTTTCATTAATCTTCGGTGATGGTGTTGGAGCTAATATAACTGCAATATTATATATTCTATGTGGTTTAGGAATATTCTTATATGGTATTAACCGTATGGGATCTAGCCTTAAAGTCATCGCTGGCGACAAAATGAGAGTCATTATTGAAAAAAGTACAAATACACCTTTAAAGGGTATGCTTGTAGGTTTTGTTACAACTATGCTTACTCAATCCGCCTCTGGTACGAGTGCTCTTGCAGTATCATTAGTTGCTTCGGGACTTATGACATTCCCTCAGGCAATTGGAGTATTATTAGGTGCTAATATTGGTGGTACAATTTTAACTATTATTTTGGCGATTTTTTCTCAATTCAAAATAATGCCAGTTGTATCAGTTGTTTTAGTATTCGTTGGTGCTTTTGCTACATTCTTTTTCAAAGATAAAAAAATTAATCAAATAGGATCAGTTGTTTTAGGCTTTGGTTTTATTTTCTTAGGTTTAGCATTTATTGATATGTCATTTGATCATTTCTTAGAAAATCCAAGTTTAAAAACTGGTATTAATAATATATTTGAATTTATATCAGATATTCCTGTTTTAGGTATTTTAGTTGGTACAGTATTTACAATAGTAGTCCAGTCCTCATCGGCAACTATTGGTATTGTCCAGGAAATGTTTAGTTCTACATCAATTAATTTATTTGGTGCTTTAGCTATCATGCTTGGTGCGAATATTGGTACGACAATTACTGCTTTATTAGCTTCACTTGGTTCATCTAAGAGTGCTAAGAAGGTTGCGATTGCAAACTCATTAATTAAGTTATTTGGTGTTATCTGTTTTGGTATATGCTTCAGATGGGCATTCTATCCTATAGTAAATATGTTGATGGAAGCGTTAGGATGGAATACTAACCCAATGATTATAGCTCTTGCTCACTTAGGATTTAATGTTATAAATTCATTTGTAATGTTATTATTAATTAGACCTCTTGAATTTGTATGTAATAAGATGCTTGGTAGCGAAGATAATATTTCTATTGAAGAACACTTACTTGACTACTCACTTATTAAAAAATCACCTTCACTTGCTTTATCATTTGTTAAATCATCAATTGATTATATGGCAAATGAAATGAAGGATTATGTTCATTCTGTTAAAAAATATGCATTCGAGCAAGATGATAAAATATTAAAGAATGGGGCAGAAATAGAAAGATCTATTAACTGCTTAGATAAACGTATCCATGATTATTTGATTAAATTAACTTTAAGTAAAATTGATGATGAATCATCAAGTAAATTATCTAAGTATTTAGATCAAATAAAAGACATTGAGCGTATTGGTGATCACTGTACTAATATATTAGAATTCTTCTCAGATAGATATAATAAAGAATTACATTTATCAGAGGATGGTTCTCAAGATTTAGAATCAATGTTCGCAACATTACTTGCGATGACTGATGGAACTGTAGAAGCAATTGAAAATTGGGATGCTCAAAAGGCAATTGAAACAGTACCTTATGAGGATCAAATAGATCAATTAGAAGAAGTATTACATGAGCGTCATATCCACAGAGTAAATGCTGGTATATGTTCATTTACTAATACTGAACACTATGTTGAGATATTATCAAATATTGAAAGAATGGGAGACCATTTAAAGAATATATTAGATAGTATTATTAACAAAGAATATTGTAAGGATGATGAATATTATCATTAATATATAGATGTAAGAATTTCTTACATCTTTAATTTTCTAGGAGGGTTTATGAACTTTAAAATTAATTCAAAATATAAGCCTACAGGTGATCAACCTGAGGCAATTGAAAAAATTGTTGAAAATTTTAATAATGGCATTAAAAGACAAACCCTTTTAGGCGCGACTGGTACAGGTAAAACATTTACTATGGCTAATGTTATTGAAAGAATAAATAAGCCAACATTAGTTTTAGCTCATAATAAAACTTTAGCTGGTCAGCTATATAATGAATTAAAGGATTTGTTCCCTGATAATCATGTTGAATATTTTATTTCATATTATGATTATTATCAGCCAGAGGCTTATAATGTCGCGACTGATACATATATTGAAAAGGATGCGCAAATAAATGAAGAAATAGATGAGATGAGACACTCAGCTACTGCGGCCTTAATGGATTATAATGATACAATAGTTGTTGCCTCAGTATCTTGTATATATGGTATTGGTGATCCATCTGATTATAAAGATTCAATGCTTAATATAAGAGTTGGTGAATCATATGATAGAAAAAAATTGTATCAAAGATTAATTGAGATGCAATTTGAAAGAAATGATTTTGAATTTAAACGTGGAACATTCAGAATAAGAGGAGATGTCTTTGATATTATTCCTCCTTCTGAACATGCCAAAGGAATTAAAATTGAATTTTTTGATGATGAAGTTGAAAGAATTAGAACCTTTGATGTAATTACAGGTGAAACAATCGCGGATGTAGCTTTTGCTAATATTTTTGCTGCGACACATTTCGTAACTAATAAAGAAAAACTAGAAGAAGCTTTACGAAGAATTAAAGAAGAATTAAAAGTAACTGTCGATAAGTTCTTAAAAGAAGGTAAGCCACTTGAGGCTGAAAGAATTGAACAAAGAACAAAATATGATATTGAAATGCTAGAACAAACAGGATTTTGTTCAGGTATTGAAAATTATTCAAGACATTTAGCTTTAAGAGCTGAAGGTGAAACACCATCTGTTTTAATTGATTTTTTTCCAAAGGATTTTTTACTTATTGTTGATGAATCACATGTTACATTACCTCAGGTTAGAGGAATGTATAATGGTGATAGATCAAGAAAAACTAATTTAGTTAATTACGGATTTAGATTACCAAGTGCTTTAGATAATAGACCACTTAGATATGAAGAATTTGATCAAAAAATAAATGATGCTTTATTTGTTTCTGCAACTCCAGGTGATTATGAAATGACATTACCTATCACAGAACAAATAATAAGACCTACAGGATTACTTGATCCTATCGTAGAGGTTAGACCAACAGTTGGTCAGGTTGATGATATTTATTCTGAAATAGTAGAACATGCTAAAAATAATGAGCGTGTGTTAGTAACAACCTTAACTATTAAAATGAGTGAAGATTTAACAGCTTATTTAAAAAAATTGGGTGTTAAGGTAGCTTATCTACATTCTGAAATTAAAGCATTAGAGCGTATTGAAATATTAAAGGATTTAAGATTAGGTAAATATGATGTTTTAGTTGGTATTAATTTATTAAGAGAAGGTTTAGATTTACCTGAGGTTTCTTTAGTATGCATATTAGATGCGGATAAGCAAGGCTTCTTAAGAAGTGAAAGAAGCTTAATTCAAACTATTGGTCGTGCTGCTCGTAACGCAAATGGTAGAGTTATTTTATATGCAGATACAATTTCTCCATCTATGCAGGTTGCTATGGATGAAACTTCTCGTAGAAGAGAAATCCAAGATAAATATAATAAGGAACATAATATTATTCCTAAAACAATCATTAAAGAAGTATTTAAATCTATCACTATGAAACAAGCAACTTCTAGTGAAGTAAATGATTTATATAACAAAAATATGACAAAAGAAGAAAAAGCTTTAACTATTTTAGAATTAGAAGAAGAAATGAGAGCTTATGCTAAGGACTTGAATTTCGAAATGGCTGCTCAAATAAGAGATGCTATATTAGAGCTTAAGGCTTCAAAATAGGTGATTAAAATGAAAAAAAATGATATTTATCAAGTAAAAATTGAATCATTTGATGTTAATGGATATGGTGTTTGTCATATTGATAATAAAGTTGTTTTTGTTTTATACGCTTTAGAAGGTGAAGAAGTAAAAATAAAAATAACTAATATACATAAAAAATATGTATTTTCTGAAGCTATTGAAATTATAAAAAAATCACCACATAGATTATTATCATTAGAAGAAATTAATAATTTAAGTGGTGAATGTGATTTAGCTCATATTGATTATGAAACTGAATTAAAAATAAAAGAATTAAAAATTAAAAATACATTAAAATTAGATGGATATAAATTTAATAATATTATCAGGGCAGATAAAACTGAGCATTATCGTAATAAAATAATGGTTCCCTTTCAATCTATAGGATCTGGCGAGGATTATGAAGTAATATCAGGCTTTTATGAAAAGAAATCTCATAAAATTGTTGATACTGATGATGATATTTTATCTACTGATATAGCTAATCAAATATTACATATAATCAAAAGATATTTAGCTTTATTTAATGTTCCTATTTATGATGAAACTACATTCAAAGGAATATTTAGAGAAGTAATGATTAGAAATACATCTAATAATGATTATATGGTAGTTTTAATTGTTACATGTAATTATAATTTTGATAGATTAGTAGAAATATTAACATCTGAAATTAAAGAAATTAAATCTATTTATTTAAATATCAATGATAATAAAAATAATGTTTTATTAACTGATGATTTTCATTTAATATATGGAGATAAATTTATTAAAGAAAATATATTAGACCTAGATTTTGAAGTGGCTCCTAAAGCATTTATGCAGGTTAATCATGAACAATGTGAAAAGCTTTATAAGGAAGCCTTAAGAATGGCTAATATTAATAATAAAATGAATATTATTGATGCTTATTGTGGAATGGGCTCTATTACCTTGAATTTAGCTAAAAATGCTAAATTTGTATATGGTATAGAGATTGTTCCTGATGCAATCATAAATGCAAATAAAAACAAAGAAATTAATAATATATCTAATGCTGAATTTATTTGTGGTAAATGCGAAGATGAAATAGTCAAATTAGTAAATAAAGAGAAAATAGATTTAATTGTTTTTGATCCACCTAGAAAAGGTTGTGATCCAAAATTTTTAGATACAGTTATTAAAATGAATATACCTAAGATTGTTTATATTTCTTGTAATATTGCAACCGCAAAAAGAGATATAGATATATTAATTAATAATGGATATGTTTTAAATGAAGTAACTCCAGTTGATTTATTTCCTAAGACTTCTAATTGTGAGACGGTATTATTGCTGACAAGGAAATAATCAAAAATATCCAAAAATGCTCAAATTATTAAATGATTGTCCTCAAATGTGTTAAATTTCATTGAAGTAAGACGGAGTTTTAGTTATTCCGATTGGATGTTTGAAAGATTAATTTAGGAGTATAAGTATGGAGTATATTTTAGTAACAAAAGATAATTTAGAAAAAGAACATATATGTTGTGCGATATCTAATAATAATG